>DASUMN010000228.1:0-18129 GCA_036277675.1 Nitrospira sp.
TATGCCACAGTTTGAATCCGACTTTTTTTCTTCGTTGATTTTCTGGGAAGTCATTTCGTTCGGCATTCTGTTGTTCGTCCTGTACAAGTACGCGTTTCCCGGGATTTTGAGTGCGCTGGAAGAACGGGAAAAGAAAATTAAGGACAGCCTCGATCAAGCCGAACAGCACCGATCGGAGGCCGAGCGCCGGCTCAAGGACTATGAAGCCAAGTTGAGTGCGGCGGGGAAAGAGGCCGAGGCGATTCTCGCGGCGGCAAAGGAACGTGCCCAGCGCCTGCTTGATGAAAACGAGCAACGGATGACGACGGAGGCGGAACGGATTAAGGGTGAGGCAACCCGCGCGATCGAACAGGAACGGCGGCGGGCCATTCAAGATATCCGGGCGCAGACGACCGATTTGGCGTTAATGGTGGCCGAGAAAGTGGTGCAGCGCAGCTTGGCGGATACCGATCACCGCAAATTCGCCGACGATGCGCTCGATGCGTTGTCAAAATCCTACCAGCGGTAACATTGAACGGCTGGGTGGAGTTTAGCCGAGGCTGACTCCACCAGGCCGGTACCCCTCCAGGTCCACGGTGACGAACCGGAATCCCAGCGCCTTGAGCCCCGCGCTGATTCTCGCGCGCCGTTCGCTGTCCAGGAGCCCAGGTACTTCCTCCGGTGCGACTTCGATTCTCGCAATCTCACCATGATCCCTGACGCGAATGTGGCGGAGTCCCTCGCGATAAAGCAGCGCTTCTGCTCCTTCGACCCGGTTCAGTTTTTCGATTGTGATGGGCATCCCACGTGGGATTCTCGACGAGAGGCAGGCTGCCGCCGGTTTGTCCCAATTGGAGAGGCCAAAGTCCCTGGCGAGGTGGCGAATGTCGGCTTTCGAAAGTTCCGCTTCCACCAACGGGCTTCGCACGCGCCATTCTCTCGCGGCCTTGATCCCGGGGCGGTCGTCGCCGAGGTCGTCGATGTTCGTGCCATCCACGATATAGGCGGCATCGCCGGCTTGCCGAAACGTCTCCAGAAGTTGGTAGAGGTCGGTCTTACAGTGGAAGCAGCGGGCCGCATCGTTGCTGACGAATTCGGGTATCTCCAGTTGGTCTGTCTGCACGATTTCATGGCGCGCGCCGATCTCTCGGGCCACCTGTTTGGCGGCTTCCAACTCGATCGTTGGGAAGGTTGGCGAGACGGCCGTCATGCCGACCGCTTTTTCTCGGAGCTGTTCATGGGCCACTTTGAGGACAAACGTGCTGTCGATCCCGCCTGAATAGGCAACCAGCACCGAGCCCATGTCCGATAGCAAGGCACGAAGTCGGTCGAGCTTATGCTGAAGAAGGGCTGATTGCATGGACGTTGCTGCCTCTCGGTATCCGTCTAGTGCCGAACTTTTGCTTTCACAAGGTTGCCAACGACCACGAGGGCGTAGTGATGAGGATTGAGGTACTGTTTGGCAACCCGCTGCACATCCTCTTTCGTCACGCGCTCGATCCACTTGGGATACTGACTGAAGTACTCGAAGCCCAAACCAAAGAACTCCACCTGAGCCAGCACGCCGGCCAGTTTGGCCGTCGAGTCCAGCCGCAACGGGAAGCTACCCATTAAGAACGACTTCGCTTCGGCTAGTTCTTGATCGGTGACCGGGGTCTCGCGCAGGCCCTTGATTTCGGCTATCACGCCGGCGATCGCCTGATTCGTGGTTTCTGTCTTGGTCTGGAGATTAATCCAGAACGAGCCCGGCATCGCCCTCGCGTCATAATGGCTCATGATGCCATAGGCGAGTCCCTGTTTGTCCCGGATGGAATCCATCAAACGGGATGAAAACCCTCCGGCGCCGAGGACGTGATTCATGACAGTCACGGCATAAAAATCCGGGTTCGTCCGGCTGATTCCGCCATGGCCCAGCATGATGGTTGACTGGGTCAGGTCCTTTTCAATGAGTTGCACGGTCTTTTTGTCGATCATGGCCGGTTTCTTGGGCGATCTGGACGGCGGGGTGCCCTTTTTCCAAGATCCGAAGTGCGTCTGGACAAGTGTCGTGGCTTGCTCCATCGTGATATCGCCGACGACGGTAAGGATGGTCTGGTTGGGGAGATACTCTTTTGTATAGAAATTTTGTACATCCGCCAGCGTCATCTTGTTCAACGTGTCTTCGGTGCCGTTCACGGGCCATCGATAGGGGTGATTGGCAAAGACGAGCTGGTTGAACGCTTTCATGGCGACTTGGCCGGGATCATCATTGTCGCTGACGAGCTCCCCCAGAATCTGGGAGCGCACCCGATCGAATTCCTGTTTGGGGAACGCGGGATGCAGCAGGATATCCGCCAACAGGGTAAAGCCGAGGTCGACATCTTTCTTGAGGATGCGCGCCGACGCTGTCGTGAAATCTTCGCCGGCTTTGACCTCGATCGAGCCTCCGATAAAGTCGATTTGTTCCGCCAGTTGTTTGGAGGATCGGGCCGTCGTGCCTTCATCCAGCAGACTTGCCGTCAAGTTCGCCAATCCTGCTTTGTCCGGTGGATCTTGGGCGGAACCGGCCTTGATAAGGGCATGGATTTCGACAATAGGCAGGAAGTGCTGTTCGAGCACCACGACTGTGATTCCGTTCGCCGTCGTGATCTTAGCCGGGGTCAGTTCCGCAGCCGATCCTCGATCAGCAAAGCCGATCAGCGCGAGAAGCAGAGCCCCAACGACGGGTCCGGTACGATTCCGTCGTGAGCGGTGCCGTGGAACCTGATATTGGCTGATAGTTGAGTGGGCGAGCATGGCTTCAGCTAGGGTTTCCCTTGATGAGCCGCAGGCTGAGGCTCTGCCTGTTTGGATGGTGCCGGCACAAGGATGCCCACGGTCCGGTTGTCTTGGGTCAGATATTGCTTGGCGACGCGTTGAATGTCCTTGGCGGTAATCGTCTGGGTGTGTTCCAGGAACTGATCCACCCGACGCCATCCCGCGCCGATGGATTCCGATTGCCCCAGCAGCATCGCGTGGCGAAAATTGGAGTCCTGCTCGAAGACGCGGGCGGCTTCCACTTGGTTCTTCGCCCGCTGGAGTTCTGTTTCAGAGGGCGGTTCATTCTGTAGCCGCGTGATTTCGCGCTGCAGCGCTTCTTCGACCGCCTCGACTTTCGCCTCGGGGCTGACCAACGAGTAGAAATAGAACAGACCAGGGTCGGTCTGCATCAGGCTGTATTCGGCTCCGACCGCCAGGGAATTTTTCTGTTCATAGACCAAGCTCTGATAGAGGCGGGAACTTTTGCCGTGCGACAGAATCGTTTCCAATAGATTCAGGGCATAGGAGTCATCGCTGGAATAATTGGGGACGCGAAATCCCATCATGACGAACGGGACTTGCGCGTCGCGTTTCAAGAGAAAACGCCGCTCGCCCCGCTGTTCCGGTTCCGCCGTGGCGGCGTGTTTGGGGGAAGGGCCTTTGGGAATCGGCTCGAAGAGATTCTTGATCGTCGGGAGCAGAGCCTCCGCTTTGATGTCACCCACCACGATCAACGTGGCGTTGTTGGGAGAGTAAAAGGTGTCATAATGGCGCTGGAGGTCTTCCAGGCTCATCGCGTCGAGGTCGGTGAACCAGCCGATCACCGGCCAGTGATACGGGTGGCTTAGAAACGCTTGCGCATACAAGGTTTCGACCAGCGCGCCCTGTGGGTCATCCTCGTTTCTCAGCCTTCGCTCCTCTTTGACGACCTCGCGTTCGGTCTGAAATTCGTTGCGATTCAGCGCGAGGCCCTGCATCCGATCCGCTTCAAGTTCCAGGGCTAGTTCCACCCGATCCGACGCCAGGTTCTCGAAATAGGCGGTGAAGTCTTGACTGGTAAACGCGTTGTCGATTCCGCCGTTCTTCCGAATGAGCCGGGAGAATGTGCCCTTGGGATACTTCGCCGTGCCTTTGAACATCATGTGTTCGAGCATGTGCGAGAGCCCGGCCCGGCCCATCACTTCGTTTCTGGACCCGACCTTGTACCATACTTGTACGGTCGCCACCGGCGCCTTGGGGACTTCGACCAGCAACACTTTCATGCCGTTCGACAGCACGAACTCAGAGGGCTCGACGGCGGCCGCGGGGCCGGTGTAGAGAAGAAACAATAACGAAACCAGGAGGTATGTCGGTGAGAAACGATGGATAGCCGGCCTCGTCATGATGGAATGAAGTAAACAGGGCATGCTAGCAACGAGATTCGATAGGTGTCAAGGTAATCGGCCCCGGGCTTACCGGCGGGTTCCCAAGTTGTCCGCATGCTCCAAGCACGTCGCGTCCCCGGCTCTTGCGGATGAACGCATCAATGCCGGCTTGGCGGAGCATGGCTTGGAATTGAAGGATATCGCGGTCTCGTGGGCGGTGGAAACGGCTTCCGGGAAATTCATTGAACGGGATCAGATTCACTTTGCACTGGATATTCCGCAGCAGGGTGGCCAACCGCTGGGCGTCGGATGGAAGGTCATTGACCCCGGCCAAGAGGACGTATTCAAACGTCAGACGGCGATTCAACGCTAAGGGATACCGGCGGCAGGCAGCGAGCAACGCTTTCAGCGACGCGAGCTCGCTGGCGGCAGGCATCAGATCCCGGCGCTGTGCTTCCGTTGTGGCATTAAGAGAGATGGCCAGGTTGACGCCAAGCGCCGCGACGTGTTTCAGGCGGGACGCAAGGCCCGCCGTCGACACCGTGATGCGTCTCGGCGACCATCCGAGACCCCAGGATTTGTTCGTGAAGCAGGCCACGGCCTTCTCAAGCGCATCCACATTGGCCAATGGTTCTCCCATCCCCATGAAGACCAGGTTGGTGATGCGCTCGCCGTCCTTCAGCCGGTCTTGGGCTGCCAAGACTTGGTCGACGATTTCGTGGGGTTTGAGGTTGCGTTTCAAGCCCATCGTGCCTGTGAGGCAAAATCCGCAGTCCAACATACAGCCGACTTGGGTGGAGACACACAAAGTCAGTCTCTCATCATCCGGAATCAGCACGGCTTCGATCGTCATCCCGTCGTCGAGTGTCAACAGCAATTTGCGTGTGCCGTCCTGGGACTGGAGAACCGTGCAACTGGTCGCACGGCCGATCCTGGCGCACTCGGCGAGCGTCGTCCGGTCGTGCAGAGGCAGGTCGGTCATGGCGGCAATGGTCCGCGCGCGCCGTTGGTAGAGCCACCGGAGAATCTGGGTGGCACGGTAGCCGGGCCAACCTTGTGCACGGATAAACGACGCCATCTCAGGCTCTGTGAGCGTCAGCAGGTTGATTGGGACACTCGGCATCGATGAGGTGATAGTCATGGACAGAGCCTAACATAAATATGATTCGGACCAACACGGGTCCGGTGGAAAGGCGAAACCGTGGTGAAACTTCTTTTCTTGCAGCCTACGCTGTATAGTGAACGGCTATGAAGGATCTGAACGACCGTTCCAATCCCGATGCAGTCCCCGGCCGCAGGCTCGTGCCGGTTTTGCTGGTGACGATTCTGATCCTCGTCGGGAGCGGGTCTCCCCCAAGCGCGTCTTCGGCACAGGTGGTCGGTTCGGACGTGCAACAGGTGGAGACCTGTGGATCGCCGGAGGAATGCTTTGCCGCCGCTGTCTGGCCGAAGGAGCGGCTCGGCAACACGTTGACGAAAGACCAGGTTCTAGCGCTTAAGCTGGAACGGCTTCGCCGAGTGATGGAACAGTTCCCCGATTCAGTCTGGGCCAAACGGGCCGGCTTGTTATCGGGTGTCATGCTCGTTGACAAGAATCCGGCTTCCGCTCTTCCCTATCTTCGGAAAGCCCAGCAGGAATTCCCGATCCTCGACGATTATGTCCGGTTGTGGATCGGAGAGGCCCAGCTTCGCCAGGGTGAGGCAAAGGAGGCGGCGCTGGTGTTCGAGGGAATTTCACAGTCGGTGCCGGACTCCAATCTCCTCAGTCACGTTGCGCTCCGCGCCGGTGAGTCGTGGTATCAAGCCTCCAGTTGCCCTGAAGCCGTGGTGTGGCTGACCAAAGCCGTGAGCCTGAACGACAAGGATGCTGGGGTGTCTCAAGCCTGGCTGCGGTTGGCCAATTGCCAGCTCCGAAACGGTCAGCAGGCTGAGGCCAGAGAGACGCTGAAGAAATTATGGGTCAAATTCCCACAGACCAAGGAAGCGAAGGAAGCGGAAGCGCTGCTGGCGACCAGCATCGGCGGGGAGGCCTGGACTCCGCAGCCGGATGACCTTTTCGCCAGGGCTCAAGTATTTCTTGGACAGGCGTTGCATGTGGAAGCGATTGACGAGTTGAAAAGGTTTCTCGCGCGAGAGCCCGCTGCCGCTCGGCGCGGAGAGGCAAAGCTCAAGCGCGGCATCGCCCAAGTTCGATTGAAGCTATATGACCAGGCACGGGAGACCTTTCACGAACTGGCCAAAGAGCAGACGGCCCACTCCGATGAAGCCGTCGTCTGGCTGGCGCGGGTCTATCTGCGGCAGGGACTCGGGGAGAAATTGCTGGAGCTGAGCCGAGCGGCAGCCAAGCGGTCGTTGTCCCCCGAGCAGAAGGGCCAGATCAATTTGTTCGCCGGAATTTGGTTGGAAGATCAGGCGCAGTTCGATGAAGCGGCCGCGAAGTATCGGCAGGTCGCGAGATTCGGAGAACCGGCATCCCAGCGGGCTGAAGCGCAATGGCGGGAAGGCTGGGTGCTCTATCGAACGGGCCGATACCCTGGGGCCATCGAGGTATGGCAGCAGATCGTGGATCAGCGAGACAGCGAGTTTGAGCCGCAGGCGCTCTATTGGATCGCCCGGTCCCACGACCGTAATGGAAAGACTAAATCGCAGGATCTCTACCAGACGCTCTGCAAGCGCTATCCCTATACCTATTATTGCCAACTGGCGCAGGGGCAAACGGACCTCTCGATTGTCGCCCCCTCGGATACCGTCAAGACACTGGAACAACCTGTTGCGGTGACGGTCGCAGCTCCATGGCCTTTGGGTACGGTTTCTGAACCAGTACGCCAAGACGAGAGCCGAAGGGAAATCGAACAGCAACCGGCCTATCAACGGGCGGTTGAACTCAGAACCCTCGGTCTCGAACAAGATGCGGCAAGAGAACTCACCGCTCTGACGGACCGCTACGGTCACGATCCCAACGTGCTGACAACGTTGTCCATACTGATGAATGAAGTCGGGGCCTACCATCACGCGCTCAGGCTTGTGCGGGCCCGATTTCGTGACCGGCTGGAACGGACCGGCGGGACTGTCGCGGATGGCCTGTGGAATGTGGCCTATCCGACCGGACTGCTTCGGACGATCAAGACCCAAGGTGTCGAGGGGGTCGATCCGTTTCTTGTTGCGGCGATCATCCGGGAAGAAAGCCAATACGACCGGCGCGCGGTGTCCCGTGTCGGAGCCATCGGCCTGATGCAAATCATGCCGGCGACCGCCAATGCGGTCACCCAACGCCATCGCCTTCCAGGCGTGGTGCGGGATGACTTGTTCGATCAGGACACCAACATCCAGATCGGGGTACGGTACGTCCAGCAGTTGCTCACGCAATTTTCCGGCAATGTGGTGCAGACCATTGCCGCGTATAATGCCGGTCCGATCGCCGTCGAGAGTTGGGCAACGGTATATCGTGGACGGAGCGAAGACGAATTCGTCGAGCTCATCCCGTTCCAAGAGACCAGGCAATATGTGAAACGGGTGCTCCGCAGTTACAAAGAGTATGTGCGGCTCGCCAGCGTCGCGAAGCCGGTTTCTTGACAAGATTTTGCGAAGTTTTCTATAGTGCGTCCAACCGGATTCACTTGTGAACGAAAGCGGGATCGTCATGGCGTTGGACCGTCTCGATGTGCTGGAGACTCGGATCAAGGATTTGGTGAAGTTAGTCCAGGAGCTGAAACGGAAAAATGCGTCGCTGGAAGATGAAGTCAAAGCGGCCCGTCAGCAGATTGTGTCTCAAGATGACGTGAACCGGCGATGGGAGAAAGAACGCCTCGATATCAAGTCGCGAATCGAGCGGGTCATGAGCGAGATCGAGTTGCTGGAATGTGCGGACGACCCCAAGGAGGTGGCTCTTGACTAAGATCATCGATGTCGAGATCTATGGACAGCGGTACGCGATTCGTGGGGATGCCGACGATGCCTATATCCGGCGGCTGGCCCACTTCGTCGACGATCATATGAGGCATTTGGCTGAAGGGATGAAGACGTCGACCCCCTCGAAATTGGCGGTGCTCACGGCCATTAATTTGGCGCATCAACTCTTTGAGTCCGAGAAGAAGCGGGCACAAGGAGAGGCGGACGTCGAGCGGCGCATGGCCGTGCTCATGGACTCCATTGATGAGCAGATGCCGACGTCCCTCTTTCGCTGACGCCCTCCGGCTGATTCTCTCGCTCCACGGAGCAAGTTTGACCTTGCTTTCAAAGAAGCCCTTTGTTATCGTGACCTCAGTGAGTGAATTGCGCAAGTGGATTTGTGGATAAGTCGGCCTAGAGGAGTCTGTACTCAGGATCGTTACCTCAACTGGAAATCAGCGTGGTGAGAACGAGAGCCAATCTGTGGACGCGGGTGTATGAGACGGCAACCCGGTGGGTGTTGGTCGGAGGAGTCATTCCCATTCGGCAATTCTGGATGCGTATATGGGAAGGTGTCTTGAGATGGCCGGGTGGTGAGAACGAGTTGAAGTGTGCCATTCCTGTCTTCGGCATAGACTCTTCGAGAAATGGCGGCTCCATAACTAGACGAGCCGCCCGATCACTGAAGAGATGTGCGGAGCGGGATCTCACCGGTGTCGTACAACAAGCCAGATGGTCTCGTTTGTTTCCGGGCTGACCAGTCAGTGATGGTCTGAGCCGCTCCCCTTCGTGCCCATTCCTCGAATCCCCTGCAATCTGTTCAGGATGCATGTGTGAACCGGGCCAGTGCCTGGTCATGCCGACAAGGGGGTGACTCCCATTTCAACCTCAATCGTGTTGTACATCGTATGCGGAATCGTCGGAGCCCTTCTCGGTGCCGGGGTGTTCGAGATGGTGCGCCGGAACATGGCCGCCTCGAAACAGGCCGAGCGTGAAGGGCAGGCCAAGCAGATTGTCCAAAACGCGCAGCGTGAAGCGGAGAATCTGCTGAAAGAGGCCAAGCTTGAAGCTAAGGACCTGGTGTTCCAAGCCAAATCCGAGCTTGAAAAGGAGCAGAAGGCCAAGCTCGTCGAGTTCTCGGCGTCGGAGAAACGGTTGGTCCAGCGGGAGGAGGGCCTCGATCGGAAGCTCGCCGCGGTAGAAAAACGGGACAGTGAGTTGCAGAAGCGAGATCAGGATTTCATGCGACGAGAGGAGAGCCTGGCTGCGAAGCAAGCCGCCTGCGCCAAGGTCGAGCGGGAACATCGTGAGGCATTGGAACGTGTCGCGGGGATGACGGCGGACGAGGCCAAGAAACACTTGATCGCCGAAATGGAATCGCAGGCCCGGCTCGATGCGGCCGGCATCGCCAAACGGACGATCGAAGAGGCGCGTGAGAACGCCGAGCGGGAGGCCCGTGAAATTATCACCAGTTCCATCCAGCGGGTGGTGCGCGACTACGTGTCGGAATCGACGATCTCGGTTGTCCCGATTCCGAACGACGCGATGAAGGGGCGGATCATCGGCCGGGAAGGGCGGAACATCCGCGCGATCGAGGCGGCCACGGGGATCGATTTAATTATCGACGAAACGCCCGAGGCGGTGATTATCTCGGGGTTTGATCCCTTGCGGCGTGAGATCGCCAAGGTATCGCTCGAGCGGTTGATGCACGATGGGCGGATCCATCCTACCCGCATCGAAGAGATCGTCGAGAAGGTGAAGGTTGACATCGACAAGCTGATGTACGAGGAAGCGGAGAAGATCATCTTCGAGCTGGGGCTGTCTGATTTCAATCCCGAACTGATCAAGGTGCTGGGACGCCTCAAGTATCGGACGAGTTACGGGCAGAACAATCTCTACCATGCGCGGGAAGCCGCCTATATCTGCGGCATCATGGCGTCGGAACTGGGCTTGGATGTGAGGTTGGCGCGGCGCGGCGCCTTGCTCCACGACATCGGCAAAGCGGTCAGCCACGAAGAGGAAGGGCCGCATGCCATGTTGGGTGCCGAACTCGCCAAGAAGTACGGGGAATCTCCCAAGATCGTCAACGCGATCGCCGCGCATCATGAGCAGGTAGAGCCGATCTGCCCGGAGAGTGTGTTGGTGGCGGCGGCGGAGGCATTGTCGGCGGCCCGGCCTGGTGCCAGAAGAGAGGCGCTCGAGTCCTACGTGAAACGGTTGGAAAAACTCGAATCGCTGGCCACGGGACAGAAGGGCGTGCAAAAGGCCTATGCGATTCAGGCGGGTCGCGAGATCCGCGTGATCGTCCGCCAGGAAGACATCACCGACGCCGAGTCGTTTCAGCTGTCGCGCGAGCTGGCAAAAAAGATCGAGCAGGAATTGACGTATCCCGGCCAGATCAAGGTGACCGTCATTCGGGAGAGCCGATACGTGGAATATGCCCGATGAAGGTCCTGTGCATTGGCGACATCATGGGCGAACCGGGTCGGCGGGCCGTGGCCCGCGCGGTGCCTCGCCTGGTAGCGCAGCGGCAAGTCGATGTTGTGATCGGGAACGGTGAGAATGCCGCGGGAGGATTCGGCATTACGCCGGAACTGGCGGAAGAATTGTTCGAACTGGGCCTCTCGGTCATCACCACGGGCAATCATGCCTGGGACAAGAAGGAAGCTCTGGAATATTTCCCCCGCGAAGCGCGCCTGCTGCGTCCTGCCAACTATCCGCCGGGCGTGCCGGGCAAGGGTAGTGTGGTCGTGGAAACCGCCGGCGGAGAAAAGTTGGCGGTGCTTCAGCTGATGGGACGGGCCTATATGCCGACGATCGATTGTCCGTTTCAAACGGCCAAACGCGAAGTGTCGAGGCTGAAGCAGGAAACGTTGGCGGTCGTCGTCGATATGCACGCCGAAGCCACATCGGAAAAGATGGCCATGGGACACTATTTGGACGGAGACGTGACGGCGGTGGTCGGGACTCACACGCACGTGCAAACCGCCGATGAGCAAATCCTGCCGAAAGGTACGGCCTATATCACCGACATTGGAATGACCGGGCCGTTGCATTCGGTGATCGGTGTGAAAAAAGAGTTGGCGATCGAGAAGTTCCTGACCGGCATGCCCAAACGGTTTGAAGTGGCGTCCGGCCCCTCGGTATTCTGCGCGGTGCTGCTCGAACTGGACGCCCGTTTGGGTAAAGCTGTCGCGTTTGAGCGAATCCGCCTGATCGACTGAAGGAGACTGTCCACGAGTCGTATCGCGTCCACCCCGCTGTTCTCCGACTCTCCATCGAGACAGGTATTCACCGTCTCTCAACTGACCGGATTGGTTCGAGCCTCATTGGAACGCGATTTTGTCGAGGTGTGGCTCGAAGGGGAAATCTCCAATCTGCGCGCGCCGGGATCCGGGCATCTCTACTGCACACTCAAGGATGATTCCAGCCAGATCCGTGCGGTGATCTTCCGGCCGACCGCGCTCCGGTTGCGATTCGGTTTGGAGGACGGCCTCCACGTCATCGTGCGGGGGCGCGTGACGGTCTATGAGCCGCGCGGGGAGTACCAGATTATTCTTGAGTACCTGGAACCCCAAGGGCGCGGCGCGCAGCAACTGGCCCTCGAACAGCTCAAGAATCGCCTGGCTGCCGAGGGTCTCTTCGATCAGGATAGAAAAAAACCTTTGCCGGCATTTCCTCGAACCGTCGGGATCGTGACCTCGCTGTCGGGAGCGGCGGTTCGAGACATGATGACCGTGCTGCATCGACGCTGTCCCATTCTTCACCTCATCCTGGCACCGGTGTCGGTGCAGGGAGAAGGTTCGGCGGAACAGATCGTCGCAGCCGTCCGATCATTGACGACGATGGGCCATGTCGATGTGATCATCGTCGGCCGAGGCGGCGGGTCTTCGGAAGATCTCTGGAGCTTCAACGACGAACGGGTCGTGCGCGCGATTGCCGAATCGCCCATTCCCATTGTGTCGGCTGTGGGACATGAGACGGACGTCACCTTGGCGGATTTTGCGGCCGACGTGCGGGCACCGACACCATCGGCCGCCGCCGAGGCGGTGGCTCCGGTGTTGAGCGAGGTGCTGGATCGTCTCGGTGAGTTGACCACGCGGAGCCGGCGAGCGATCCGTCGGCATTGTGAAAGCACACGCAGCCAGCTCGATCTTCTGGTCAGCTATCTGGCGAATGTCCGTTTCCGGGTGTTGGAGGACATGCAGCGTGTGGACGGAGCGGTGATTCAGATGCGGCAGGTCATGCAGGAGATGCTAAAACAAGGGTGGGATCATCTCCATGCCTTCCAGCACGAATTGATCGGCAGAAGTCCAGCCGCGCGGGTGCGGTACGGGACCACCTTGGTGCCCCAGCTTCTCTCGCGTCTGCAACAGGTGATGCGATACGGGCTGGACCGGCGATCACAGGAGGCGCGTGCCTGTCTGGCGCAGCTGCACACGCTGAGCCCGCTGGCCATTCTCGATCGAGGATACAGTATTGTGGAGACGGTGCCAGCGCGTCGAATCGTTCGGGATGCCAGCCAGGTTCTGGTCGGCGAGGAAGTCGTAGCCCGGCTCGCCAGGGGACAGCTGCGCTGCACGGTCAATGAAATAGTGCCCGAGGGATCAGTTTAAACGGAAGCCGCGTCCCGCTATAATAACCCATTTCTTGTTGGAGAGGAGACGACCGTGGCCGGTGTGAAATTCGAACAGGCGATGGCGCGCTTGGAAGCCATCGTAGGTGAATTGGAGAAGGGTGACTTGCCTTTGGATGAATCGTTGAAGATCTTCGAAGAGGGAATCCGCCTGTCCAAGAACTGCCTCAAAGTTCTGGAAGAAGCCGAACATAAGATCGAAGTGCTGGTACAAGATAAGAATGGGAAGCGACAACTCAAAGCCTTTTCTGCCGATGACGGCGATGGAGAGAGTTCCGCAGGTTGACGAGATGCGCTCCACTGTCCGAGGTCTTTTCTCTCCAGCGTATTTTTCCCAACAAGTTCATGGTCTCCACGACGCGCGCTGACAAACACCGGCTCGATCAATGGCTCGTGACACGGGGGCAGGCGCCTAGCCGCGAAGCCGCTGCCCGGATGATCCTTGCGGGAGAGGTCAAGGTCAACGGGGTGACGGTCGACAAGCCCGCCAAGGCCGTGGCCGTCGACGCGCAAATCGAGATCGTCCAACACGCCTCACGTTTTGTCAGTCGAGGAGGAGAGAAGCTGGAGGCGGCTCTGGACGCCGGTTCAATCGATCCCCGTGACGCCGTCTGTCTCGATGTCGGCTGTTCAACCGGAGGATTTACCGACTGTTTGTTGCAGCACGGCGCCGCGCGGGTGTACGCGGTCGATGTCGGGTACGGTCAATTCGACTGGAGGCTCCGGCAGGATTCTCGTGTCGTACTGATCGAGCGGACCAACATCCGCTATCTCGAGCCGTCGGCTATCCCGGAGCGGATCAGCCTCACGGTCATTGATGTCTCGTTCATCTCATTGACGAAGGTGCTGCCCCCCGTCTTGCGATTTTCCACACCAGGGGCTCGGGTGATCGCGCTCATCAAGCCCCAATTCGAGGTGGGCAAAGGGCAGGTCGGCCGGGGAGGAGTGGTTCGCGATGAGGCGCAGCGCCAGGAGGTGCTGCAGCGGATCCTGCGATTCGCGGCCGATGCCGGCTTACGAACGGTGACGTCGGTGGACTCTCCCATCAAGGGGAAAAAGGGGAACCAAGAATATTTGGCAATTTTTGAGGTCGTGGCGCCAATTCGTGATATGTAAGGGGTGGCAACGGCCTCACTCGACCGGAGGGATGATGAAGGTACTGGTGACAGGCGGCGCAGGGTTCATCGGGTCTCATATCGTGGATCGGCTGGCGGAGGAGGGACATCAAGTTGTCGTCGTCGATAACCTGGCGACCGGACTGCGGAGGAACGTCAATCGAGCCGCCAGCCTGTATAAGACCGATATTCAAAGCTGGCGCCTCGAACGGATTTTCCGAAACGAACGGCCCAATGTCGTCCTTCATCTGGCGGCTCAGGTCAATGTGAGGCGCTCGGTCGAGGATCCGGTGTTTGACGCGCAGGTGAACGTGCTGGGGACGATGAATGTGTTGCAGCAAGCTGTTCGGCATGGAGTGAGAAAGGTTGTGTTCTCATCCTCCGGGGGAGCCATTTACGGGGAACAGGAATTGGGCCCTGCGCCTGAGTCCCATGCCACGAACCCAATGTCGCCCTACGGCATCAGCAAGCTCTGCGGCGAACATTACTTATTCTATTTTCAGCGCCTCAGCGGGATTCAGGTCGTGAGCCTTCGGCATGCCAACGTGTACGGGCCTCGACAAGATCCGGACGGAGAAGCCGGGGTTGTGGCGATATTTATTCGGCAAATGTTGAACAATCAACAGCCCATTATCAATGGAAACGGCCGCCAGACCAGGGACTTCGTGTACGTGGACGATGTCGTCGAAGCCAATCTGGCCGCGATGGGGCAGGACTCACAAGGGGTCTACAATGTCGGGACGGGCACCGAGACGTCGGTCAACGAATTGTTTCGGCTCCTCTCAGAGCTGACGGGGATGGGTTGTAAGGAAGTACACGGGCCGGCCAAGACAGGAGAACAGATTCGGAGTGTGGTCGATCCGTCCAGGCTTAAGCAAGAGCTCGGCTGGGAACCCAAAGTCGGCCTGACCGAGGGGCTGAAGAAAACCGTGGACTACTTTCGAGAACATCCGAGGTAATCAGTAACGAGGTACTTTCCCGTCGATCTGGAGCGACCAGGCATCGATCCCGCCGATCAAGTTTTTCACGTTCGAGAACCCCTGCTGGAGCAAGAACCCCGTCGCGTCTCCGCTCCTCATCCCATGGTGGCAATAGGCAATGATCTCGCTGTTCTTGTCCAATTTGGCGAGAGATTGCGGCAAGGTGCCGAGGGGGATCAATGTGGAATTGTCGAGCTTGGCGATCGCATGTTCCCACGGCTCCCGGACGTCCAAGATCACCAACGGATCCCCTTTATCGAGCCGGGCTTTCAGTTCTTTCACCGTAATCGTAAAACTCATGTGACGGCCTCCTCTTCAAGTAGGCAAATCATAAGCGACAGAGGAAAAGGCTGTCAAATGCCGGGCTAGTTTAGGTCGCGTCAAAAGCCCACGGCCCACGGCGATCGGGGAGTCTGACGGCTTCCGACAGACGGGAAATGAAGTCGGGGCGGGGGATTGTTTCGGCGCCGAAGCGCAGGACGTGCGGGGAGGATTGCTGGCAATCGATGAGGCGAAATCCCCAGGCCTGGAGTTGGCGGACCAGAGAGACCAGGGCCACTTTCGAGGCGTCGTCGACTTTCGTGAACATGGACTCGGCAAAGAACGCTCCGCCGAGGGCTACCCCATAGACTCCACCCACCAACGCATTCCCGATCCAGGTTTCAGCGGAATGGGCATAGCCCAACTCATGCAAGCGCGTATAGGCCTCGGTCATCGCCGTGGTAATCCAGGTGCCGCCGTCCGGATATTGCGGGCGCGGTCCGGCACACCCTTCCATCACGGCGCGAAAGCAGGTGTCGAGCGTCACCGTCACGATACGGCGGCGGATGGTCCGATGGAGACTGCGCGGGATATGGAGTTTATCCGGAAAAAGCACAGTGCGTGGATGAGGCGACCACCAGAGGATGGGCTGGTCATCGTTGTACCAGGGAAAGATACCGTGGCGGTAGGCTTCAAGTAACCGTTCAGGCCGCAAATCGCCGCCGATAGCGAGCAACCCCTCCGGCGAAGCCTGCTCGACCGGCGGGAAGTGATGATCCCGTCCTCCCGCACTCAAAATGACCATAACCGGCCAATCGATCAGACTGGATTACATTGGGTAGGCACAGCAATCACCGAGCACGGGCTGCCGTCAGGATCTGCTCTCGCATTCTGGCCCGGTCGATAGAAGAGAGGGCCGGGGTTGGGCTCTTCCGGCACAGTGCCACGGTTTGGCGGAGAGACGCGACGAACTCTTCACAGCGTGGGCATCCGCCCACATGTCGGCGGATCTCCCCGCAGATGTCGTCCGACAATTCATCGTCGATGAACGCCGACAATTCGCGAAGAATATGGAGACAGCGTCCCGCCGCATGTCGATGAGGTTTGGCTGCGGGAAGTCTTCGTCGCTTCGGAGTGGCCCGTTTTGCCATGACGCGTCTTCCTTTGCTAGGTGATCGGCTCATGCCGGTGTGAAACGGTGTCTTCGGCCAACCCCCTCGCGCTGAGTTCACGGCGGACGAACAGCCGTGCGCGATGCAGCCTCGACTTCACGGCCCGTTCGTTCAGTCCCACAATGGCGCCCACTTCCTTGGCGCCCAGGCCTTCCATGTCGCGCAGGACGAGCACCATCTTATATTTCTTCGGCAATTTGCCGATGGCGGCATCGAGCGCTTTCCGCAGTTGCTTGTTTTGGAGCGCGGCTTCCGGACTGAGTCCTTCGACGGGGATCTGCAAACGAAACTCGCCGTCCGACGTGGGAATGAATTCATCCAGCGACAGTTCCCGCTCCGGCGCTCCTTTTCGTCTACGCCGCATGCGCAAACAGACCCGTGACGCGATGGTATAGAGCCAGGTGGAGAACTGCGCATCGCCGCGAAAGTTCTTAAACCCGCGATAGGCATTCAAGAAGGTTTCCTGGACCAAATCTTTCGCCGCCTCGGTTTCGCCGCAGAGCCGGCTCGCATAGCGGTACATCAAATCCACATGATCTCTATAGAGGGCATCGAAGGTATCCGCCGTTCCTTGAGACGAGGCCGGACGGCCATCTGACCTGTGGGGTCGGTGTGAGGCAGCCATACGTTCCGGCAGTCTACGAAGGGAGGGAAAGGGGAGTCAAGACAGGCAGCTGACGCTCGGCTAATTCAATCGATAGAAATCGACAACGGTGCCGTCGCCGGTGAGTTCGACGGTGATCGGACTCCCTTCTCTGATACCGGATAGCGTAGCCTTCCCCCGATCGGCCGGATAGACTTGCTCTCCGTCCGGGGTCCACAGCCGCACGCTGGCGTGATCCGGTGCGGTGAAGGCGAGCGGGCCGGTGACAAAACGACGTGTCACCGCCGTCGTGTTCGGAGCCGCTAGATCGGCGACCACAGTTCGTTGACGCATGTGCAGCGTCAAGGTCTGCCCCACTTTCGCATCCTTGATGCCGATCTTGGCGTTGACGTTGATGACGCCGATCGGCGTCCGGAGGAAAATAAAATTGGATTTCAGTTTGGAAACGGTACCGGTCAGCAAAAGATGAGCGGCGGTCCCTTCCCCTGGAATCTGTCCGATCTGGAGATCAAACTGCAGATCGTGCACACCGATCACGGAACCCTTCTCATCTACTTCCACGGTGACGACATTACCTTCCCGGAGAGCGGCGAGCGGCCGTTCGTGGGCGCCGAAGTCGAACGCCCTCTCTCCTTCCGGAGTCCATCGCCACAGCTTGTTTTCGGCTCCGTCATGTCGCGTGAGCGGCCCGCTGAGATATCGGTGCACGAGCGACCCATCGCTCCGATTTTTAATGTCGACGGCAAGGTGGGCATCATGAATCCAAAAGAATACGTGATGGGAGGCACGGAAATCTTTCAGCGTCGTCTTCGAACTCAACGTGAGCAGTCCAATCGGCGTTTTCAAGAAGACAATGCCGGGCTTGGTCCTCCACAGTAACCCCTTCAGGATGATCGAGGGATTTCCGGTATCGGGACGAGCATGAGCCGGGGCTGTAGCCTCTTGAACAGAAGTCTCCGAATCGGGGATCTGCGGAACAGGGTCTTGGGGGGTAGGACTCTCTGGAACGGCATTCTGCGGAGCGGGAAGTTCCTGCACAGATTGCTGATCGTCGGAGACCGGAGGTGCCTCCTCGGCGTACACGGTTGCGGTAGCGAAGACGAAGCCGGTCACTGTGAGGGCGTGAAAGAACCGCCGGATGGTCGAGCGTCGCATCGTCATGGTCAAGGCCTCTCGGTCGAGGATCGCAGGTGTGTGAAGCGCTGGTAGTGTCTCTCTGACTCAGCAGCGCAGGGCGTCACATGACAGCGCACATGCGGTGTCTATGCGAATAACATGGGCCGGGGTGTGAGTCAATTTGAAAGCGGGTTTGGTACGTTGAGGCTGAGTCGTCTGACCGGAGCGTGCGCGGA
>DASUMN010000229.1:0-3807 GCA_036277675.1 Nitrospira sp.
CTGCCCGCCATGTTTCTCAGGGATGGAATGGTGACAACATTGGAGCCTTATCGGCAGGCCTTGGCTGGCAAGATCTTCATCGATATTACAAATCCATTCAACGACGACTATTCGGATTTCATTCTGCCTTGGGATACCAGCGGAGCGGAAGAGCTCAAGCGGTACTTTCCTGAAATCCGGATCGTCGGGGCATTCAAGAACGTGTGGTGGGAGGTCTTTGATGCGCCACGGTTTGACGGAACGGTAAGCGACGTATTCGTTGTCGGCGATGACCACGCCGCCAAGCTGGCATTTCTCAGCATCGTCGAATCGATGCCCTTTCGTTTCATCGACGCCGGCAAGTTGGCCAACGCGCGTGTCGTCGAACGAATGACCCTCTTGAGTGGTGAGCTGGGCCAACGCTACGGCTATTTCCCGCGCATGAACTATCGTTTCGTTGGCGAACCCTGGACTCCCGGCTCTGCCGACCGCTATGCCCATCTTATCAAGCCCGCACCCAAGGAAAGAGCACGGTGACACCGGAAGCGCGCCTCCATGCGTTGTGTCTGACCTTACCCAATCCGCCCGTGCCGCTCGGCGCATACGTGCCGGCGGTGGAGGCAGGGGGATTGCTTTTCGTCAGCGGCATGCTGCCGGTCCAAGAGGGGCGCCCAGCATGGAGCGGATGCCTTGGCGAAAGCCTATCGGTGGCAGAAGGCCGTGATGCCGCAAGATTGGCGGCGCTCAACGGCCTGGCTGTGGTTCGTGCCGTACTCGGATCGCTGAATCGTATCCGGCGGCTGGTTCGACTCACAGTCCACATCTCCGCAACGCAGAATTTTGGTGAGCACGCGAGAGTTGCGGACGGTGCTTCGGAGCTGTTGGCCGCCGTATTCAAAGACGGTGGCGGCCATGCACGACTGGCCGTTGGCACATCATCACTACCTGCCCACATGCCGGTAGAGTTGGAACTCATTTTCGAATTGCAGTGAACGGGCTGGATTGAAGGAGGACGGCATGGAGACAAGTACCCATCGCGGATTTCAAACTATGTTTGTTGAGGGGCGCCTCACGCTCGGCATCTTTGCACCCATTGAAGCCTATGAGGGTAGCATTCCCACGATGCGTGACCACCTGGCGCGCATCCGGCGAGCTGAACGGCTGGGCTTCGCCGCGCTCTGGGTGCGCGACGTGCCACTGTACGATCCGTCGTTCGGCGACGTCGGGCAAATCTACGACCCCTGGGTCTATCTCGGGTATGTGGCGAGACACACCCGGCGTATCGCGTTGGCCACCGGCAGCATCGTGTTGCCGTTGCGGCATCCGCTGCACGTCGCCAAGGCGGCTGCCTCGATCGATCAATTGTCGGGCGGCCGTCTTGTTCTCGGCGTTGCATCCGGCGATCGGGCCATAGAGTTTCCGGCGTTCGGGCTTCCCCCAGAAAGCCGCGGCGACCGATTCCGCGACTCGTTCAACCTGTTACGCCGAGTATGGGAAGAGTCGTTTCCCGAGATCGAGAGCCCCTTCGGCTTGCTACGCCAGGTCGATCTGCTACCCAAGCCGACTACGGGTACCCTGCCGCTTTTCGTGACAGGTAGCAGTCGCCAATCGATGGAGTGGATTGCGGTGCACAGCGATGGCTGGGTAACCTACCCGCGCCCGCTTGCCATACAGTCTGACGTGATCAGGATGTGGAAACACCTGCTGGAGCAGCATGCACCAGGCCAGTTCAAACCCTTTGTGCAATCTCTGTACATCGATCTCGTCGAGGATCCACATGCTGCGCCCAGGCCAATCCATCTTGGTTTTCGCCTGGGCAGGAACGCCCTTCTGGAGCTACTGAAGAACCTGGAGGCGAACGGAGCTAATCATGTCATCTTCAACCTGAAGTACGGCGGCAGACCAGCCGACGAGGTACTGGAAGAATTAGGATCCGAGGTTCTGCCGTCGTTTCCCATGCAGGAAAACGCGGCCGCGACGGTGGCAAGCTTCGGAAGATCTGCTCGCTCTTGCGTGTAGCACTAAAGTTTACTGGGCCCCTTCACCATGCTATCGATTGCGGGAGGGGGATGCGACTTGAGAGCAATGCTATGAACGTGCATACTGCCCATAACTTTTCCCCACCGTCGATCATGACGGGGCAGGGCCGACGGCTGGCTAGCAGACAGCTCGCTTACGAAGCAGTCTTGCCAACGTTATTGATCAGTATGCGTAGCTCAACGTAATATTTGAGCCGCCGCAAGTCGCCTTACACCGAGAGAGCCGCTGCAGTTTATGGGCATTGACGTCTTGCAAAGTTGCGAATCCTGTGAAATATCGTGCTCTATTCTGTGGCTCGCTCGGGTGAGGGGCGAGCAGATGCTGCATCCAATTTTGCGATAGGTGCTTCTATGAATCCCTCTTCCATCTTGCAGACCGCCTTCAGCTTTTGGGGCTCCAAGGTCCTGCTCACGGCGGTCGAGCTCGGCCTGTTCACCACACTCGGCGATCGTCGTCTTACCGGAGCAGAGCTCGGCAAGGCATTGCAGCTCCACCCACGCGCCAATCCTGACTTTTTCGACGCCCTCGTCGCGATGAAATTTCTGAACCGCGAGGGTGACGGACCGGAAGCACAGTATTTCAACACACCTGATGGCGAGGTGTTCCTCGATGCGGCCAGCCCGCGATACATCGGCGGGATTCTCGTGATGCTGAATGCGCGGCTGTTCAAGTTTTGGAACGATCTGCCCGAAGCGCTACGGACCGGGCGCCCGCAGAACGAGATCAAGCATGGGCAAAAAGGGATGTTCGAGGAGCTCTATTCGGACCTGCCCAGGTTGGAACAATTCATGGGCGCCATGACCGGCATCTCGCGCATCAACTTCGAAGCATTCGCGGAGAAGTTCGATTTCTCGAACTTCACAACCCTCTGCGACGTGGGTGGCGCGACCGGACTGCTCAGCATCGAGGTGGCCAAGCGGCACCCGCATCTCTCCTGCACCAGCTTCGACTTGCCCATGGTTGAACCGATTGCGAAGAAACACATCGCCGCCGCCGGATTGGAGAGTCGCATCCGCACGGCGTCCGGCGATTTCTTCAAGGACCGACTGCCGAACGCCGATCTCATCACGATGGGCATGATTCTGCACGACTGGAATTTGGAGAAAAAGCTGCACTTGATCCGATCCGCCTACGAGGCGTTGCCGCCAGGCGGCGTGTTCGTGGCCATCGAATCCTTGATCGATGATGCCCGGCGCGAGAACGTACAAGGGTTGCTGATGTCGCTGAACATGCTCATCGAATTTGGCGATGCCTTCGATTATTCCGGCGCGGACTTCCGCCGGTGGTGCGGCGAGGCTGGCTTCACACGGTTCGACATCCTTCATCTGGCCGGCCCGTCGAGCGCGGCGATTGCCTATAAGTAATCGCCCGCCAATGCGCTCGCCCCTCTCCTGATAGTATGCCACCCATCCGCTTGACTCTCTTCCCCCTCCCCCGTAGGCTCGGTGTTCTGTGAACACCTCGAGCAGCAAAAAAGTCCTCGTCGTTGAAGACGAACGGGATATTCTGCAACTCGTCACACTCTACTTGGAGAAAGAGGGGTTTCGAGTGCTCACGGCAACGACCGGGATCGAAGCGCTCAAGAAAGTGAAAGACGAGAAGCCGGACCTGCTCATACTGGATCTTATGCTCCCTGAAATGGATGGACTCGAAGTCTGCAAACGTGTGCGCGCCATGCCAGACACCGCGATGCTCCCGATTATCATGCTGACGGCCAAAGCCGAGGAATCGGATACGATCGTTGGACTCGAACTGGGCGCCGACGATTACGTGACGAAGCCGTTCAGC
>DASUMN010000230.1:0-3438 GCA_036277675.1 Nitrospira sp.
CCTTCTTCAACTTGCGTGCGTACGATGCCTCCGAGCTTCCGCGCTCGAGACTCGATCAGGGCCAGACTATCGGTCGGCATCTGGCCGTCCACCGGTACGAACCCGGTGCCATCGTCGCTGATGCGCAGACAGATTCGGGCACCGCGTTTGCGGATCGACACTGTTGCGTGGGTTACCTGGGCCTCGCGGACACGGGCACCAAGCGCCTCCCGCACAATGTGCAGAATTTCCTTTGCTTCCTGCTGAGTCAGCACCTCAATCGCAGCCGGATGCAGGGCCAAGGTCATGCGCGGATTCCCGACTCGCTCGTACGCCGCTTGGAGTGCGCGGAGTTCAGCCGTCAAATCAAAGTCCTGCGTGACGCCTTGATTGAGGCTATCAATCATCCGCTGGATTTCGGACATGAGCTGCGTGAGATGTCCGACGATCCTTTCCGAGGACCGGTCATCCCGCGTCAGGCGCAGACTGGCAATCGGATGAAGAGAGGAGCAATCCATGGAGGAATGGCCCAATCCGTTGAGAAGCTGAAAGCCTCGTCTATTTCTTCTCACACATGCACCTCCCTATCAGAGCGAACACATTGCGAAAAATACTTTCGGCATGAGCTCGGTCTTGGAGCAAAGAGCATGCTCATGATCTTTGCGCTCTGTCGACTCTGAGCCACTACAGAAGAACCGGGCAGGAAACTGGTTTGTTTTCAACGTCCAGTCAGAGTTACACGTCAACGATGCGTGTAATCCGATGGCTGACTGTATCCAAAACGACTGGATACAATCAGATAAAGGCGAATCGGATCGGATACATTGACGGCGGTTTCTGGTCGAGCTTGTGGAGGTACGGGGAAATCACTGAGGGAGTTTATCCACCGGCATCAATTGAAGAGAGGCTTCGCCTGGTGAGCCGGCGGCACGCGCAAGCTTGGTTTGGATGGTGAAGCCAGTGGGTTGAAGACTCTATCCGGCCGCAACAATTACGATACATCGCTAAAGAGCGACCGGCCCTCACGAAGTGCAGTTTGGTCCCAACGGGATTTGAACACGTGTTTAAGCCTTGAGAGGGCCGGCCAATTGCAAGGCCGAACAAGATTCTAAACGAGTAGAAATAGGGCGGTCTTCCCAAATTGTTCAGACAGTCTCTTGGGTTACCATGTCAGAGGGTTACCACGTCATGTTTCTATTAAGCCCATCCTCTTCCCATGATTCTTGTCTTTCTGTCACGCTGGCGTCACGTGCAGGTGACAGAAAACATGATGCTGTGGGTGTTGGTCAAACATGCTGTTCTTGTTCGATTCTCGAGGAAAAGTTCCTAGCTTTGGCCGGGCTAGGAGTTGGGGCAGGGGGTGCGAGGCGAGAGGCAAGGGGGAACGGAGGTGTGAGGGACGAGTGTCCGGCAGATGAGGGAAAGATCTATGCAAATGGAGGCGGACAAGGAGAAGACGGAGGTCGAACCGAAGAAATTCACTCAGACGGGAGGAGAAATCAGCTCACGATGAGCAGATGCGGCGGGATTCGGAGAGAACTCAGTGGTCGAATCTCTCGAAAACGTCCGCCGGACACGCGGACGGGACACCTCGCGTATCGTAGAAGAATCGTGTGACCTTGTTGTCGGCATCCGTGATGGTGAGCGGATTCCCCTGCAGCATTGTTGGGGCAGGCCTTGTGCAGATCACGTCTTGCTTGCAGTCCCGTGGGGTAGGTGCGCTACAATACCGTGCAGGGATCAGGTAACAAGAAGACCACGCGGGTGAAGAGGGACACCATGGCATCGATGGTCAAACAAAAAGTGACGGTGCAGCCAGGCGGAGTGGTGCAGGTACAATCGTCCGAGCTGGTGCCAGGGTCTACCGCCGATGTCATTATTATTCCCGAGACCGGCGTACGCCCCTCACGGACGTTAAGCAGTGCGATCGGCAGTGCAGCCGGCGGATTTGCGTCTCCCGCCGAGGTCGAGGCCTTCATCCGGCGAGAACGCGACGCATGGCCCACCTAACGCTCGCAGGACGGATCTATCTCGACACCAACATCTTCATTTATGCGCTGGAGGGGTATCCGGTCTTTCGGGCGGTGCTGACCACACTCTTCACGGCACTCGACCGAGGAGAGCTGATGGCCGTCACGAGCGAACTCACGCTCGCGGAAGTGTTAGTCAAGCCCCTGCTGGATCGCCATGCCGAGCGGCAAGCGGCGTATCTCCAGGCCCTGCAGCCCTCCCCGTCTTTGCAGCTCGTCCCCGTCAGCCGCGAGGTACTCATCGCGGCGGCCCGTCTTCGTGCAGACGCGAATCTCAAGTTGCCCGATGCCATTCACGCCGCTACGGCACAGCTCACCGGCTGTGATCAGTTCCTCACCAACGATGCCCGCGTGCCCGCCCTCCCTGGCCTCGCCATCCGACGGCTGTCAGACCTCTAACGCCGACATCTCCAACCAGGCCGGTCGACTGCCACGGCGTCCTTCGCGGGCATGCACGGAAAGGAGCTTCCATGCGCAGGGGGTTCGTCCGACTGCTGGCGGTGTGCGGCGACATGCTCCGGTGGATCGTACGATGGCTCCATCGCCGTACAGACAGACACCGATGGTCACATCGCACAGTCGCCGCAGTCCCTCTGAGAGTCTTCGCTCAGCCCAAACCGGAATGGGTCAAGCAAGAGATCATTCGATTGAAAGCACTCTTGCCGCTGGCGGGGTGCCGGACCATTGCCCATCACTTCAACCGGCGGTGGGCAGCGAGACGAGACATGACGGTGAGCAAGACCTATGTCGCGGACACCTGTCGCCGGCACCAGTACCTCATCTATGAAGCGCGGCGGAAGTTGAAGCACCGGGTGCCGCGCCCGATGCGGCGCAACCGGGTGTGGGGTTGTGATCTGTTGACGAAGACGGATCAGCACGGCACACGCATGTCGCGTTGGCCGTCGTCGAGCATGCCAGTCGCGCCTGTCTGCGGGTGCAATCCCTCGCGGACAAGTCGTCGTGGCGATTGCTACACGAACTGGTGCAGACAGTACAGCGGTATGGTCGGCCACAATTCGTGCGGACGGACAATGAAGCGGTGTTTACCTCAGCATGGTTTACGTGGGGGTTACGCCTGCTCGGTATTCAGCAGCAGCGCAGTGAGCCAGGGTGCCCGTGGCAGAATGGACGGGCGGAGTCCGCCATTGGGGAACCCAATGGCGAGATCTCGCCATCACTCGATAGATCGTTGTGGCGGACGATTCATCGGAACGGTCAAACGGGAATTGAGGCAAGAGGCGCTGACAGGCGGCGACGAGTTCGAGCACAGGCTGACAGGGATTCGGCCGTGGTACAACCACGACCGCCCGCATGATCACTTGCAGGGGCAGACACCGGCGGAGGTCTGGGCCGGGATTGATGTCTTCAGGGCAAAACCGGGCTAATGGCGAGGGATACGTGGCAACCGTCAGTGTGCAGAAGATCTGTC
>DASUMN010000231.1:0-9080 GCA_036277675.1 Nitrospira sp.
GATTCCAATGAACGTCTTAAACACAGCTCGCTTTTTCGCCGCAGGGTCGTGGATCGACACCTGGAAATACACGAGCAGACCGACCAGGATGGCCAGCGCCATCCATGCCATCGAGAGGGCTTCAGAAATCAGATTACCCAAGGTGCAACCTCCTGAGCTACAGGGCGGGAGGACCGGGCCAAGCCCTCCTCCCACCCCGTGCGATCGCTCAACGCGTAATGTCGATTAATGGCTTCCGGCTGGTTGCGGGACACTCCCAGGCACGGCCACCTTTGCTTCAACCGGTGCCTTCTTGGCCGTCAAACTGCCGAGCCAGAAGACGAACAGAATACTGATCCAGAAAAACAGGACGTTGGCCGATATCATATTGGCCGCGAATCCCACGGTATGCGTATAGGCCCATGGCGAATTATCTCGCATGATTTCGTTGACATGCCAGAACAGACGGACCGACGAGCGAATGTAGCCCATCAATCCCATCATCCAGGTGAACGCTGTCGCGAGCATGATCAACGCGTACTGCGAGCGGGCCGATATCTTGCCCCACTCGATCGGCCCCATCTGCTTCGCCCCCTTCATCATCATGCTGTTCAACGCAAACATGAAGAAGAGACAGGAGAGCGTGGTCGTGACCTGCGGCACAGACAACCCGACGCGCACGTTCGCCGGGATGTAATAGCCGTAGATGGCGAGTCCGATGATATTAATATAGGCGCACGCGAAGAATACGCCCATAAAGATATTGCCGAATTTCGCCCATGACACAGTCGAGACTTTATTCCCTCGCATGTACCAGACGAAGCTCAGCACCGTGGTGGTAATGATGACGTTGATGCCTCCATTTTTGGCGGACATAACCCCATAATTCCCAAGCACGGGATGTTGCTGTCCTCCCATCGCTTTCAATTCCGCCGGCGTCATGACCATGGTATGCGGCGTAATGAAGACCATGTAGCCGCACGCGAGCAAGAAGACCAAGTATTTGATGTACCGTTGATATTTCTCAGCGCCTCGCATCCGGCCCATCGCCTGCCAGAGATAATAGTTCGTACTCAAGAACAGGATGCCGATCATCGTCGCCTGAATGATAAACAACCAGGCAAGCAACCCTCCCATGAGGGTGATCCCCATTTGCTGGCGATAGGCATAGACTTCGCGCATCAGCCAATACCCGGCGAAGGGCAGCGGGATCAGGAACGCCACACCGAGCGCCATTGCGATATAGCCCATCCAGTCATAGTGTGCGCGATCTTCGTCCGTCTTCGCCGCCAGGAACTTGTACGCGGCATAGGCCGCCACGACACCGCCACCGAAGGCCATGTTGCCCAAAATACGATGGAGGTTCAGCGGATTCCACAACGCGGTATGAATCACGTGCCAGATATTTCCAAGGTACCGGCCCTGCTCATCGACACCGGCCGGCGACATCATGAAACCGATCCAGGAATTGGCCAGGAACATGAGCAAGGTGCCGATGATGTTCAGGACGACGGACATGCTCAAGTGAATCCACTTCAAGAACCCTTCCTTCATCTTGTCCCAGCCATAATAGTAGATGTAGAGGGTTCCGCTCTCCGCGACGAACATCAGCACGTAGATGTGCATGACCGGACGGAAGACGCTGGACAGGTAAGAGAAGAACGCCGGATAGAGCGTCAAGAACGTGAAGATCAAAATACCGCCCAGCACGGCCGTCAAGGAGTAGGCCGTCAAACTGATCTTGATGAAGTCGTAGGCCAGCTGATCGTACCGCTTCGCAAGAGCCTTGTCTTTGGTCACGACCCCCATGAACTCGATGATCATGCAGAAGATCGGCACGGCCAACACGAAGCTGCCGTAATAGAGATGCTGCTGGTTGGCGAACCAGAGCAGAACACGGCTTTCAAAGTTATACCGCGGATAATCCTTGGGACCGTCCGTCGTCTTAGGAGCAGGAGCACCCACCACAACGCCTTCGGTCTTGTAGTAGACGTCGCGCCCCTTCTCAACCTTATCCCCTTCTTTCTTTGCCCCGTCGGCTTGAGCCTCTTCGCCAATAGCCAGCGACGGCATCGCCACGACGATCGGAAGCAGAAGGAGGCCAACCATCGCGCACAGCGCCATAATTGAGAACAGGCGCTTACCGATTACGCGGCCCATGAGATACCTCCTTGATTCATTCACTGTCGTTCTAAAAATTGTCGCAGCCTGCCGTTCAGCACCCCGAACCGCCCCAGTTTACTGGCGGAACAGATACCAGAAGTCCAGGCCCTGCATATCCATCATGAAATGATCGACCGTCAAAAAATATCCCACCGAAACGATGAGCGAGACGATTACGGCGACGACCGGATTATTCAGAGCAGCCATTGTCCTCTTCTCCTCAGTTATTCTCTATCGTGACTCGCAGACTGAGAGCACGACGAATCATCCATCAGCAGGGGCACTGTATGCCGGCGAACCAATAGAAAAACCACAAGCCCGCTGCACAGGTAATGTAAAAAATCATCTTGCCGATTTTGACCTTGATCTCACTATCTGGAGGTGATGCCGACGCCATCTGTAACTCCTTATTTCAATTCGAGAGGGGGAGGTGTTTACGCCTTGTGTTTCTTGACATCCAGGGGACCTGAATGTTATTCACCTTTGCGCAAGACGCAGCAACGAGCCACATCTTATTAGAAGAAAAAATCATGTCGCAAAACTCAAAAGTGTTTGACATTATAGTTTTGGCTGGTATGGTTGTCAACCTGATTTTGGCCGTGTTTTTAATCCTCTACTATTTCGACTTTCTCTAATTCTCAGCGTTTCTTGTCCTGCTTCTCCTGACCGGAATTGCTCGATCTCGCGCAGCGAAATCCGATCGTTTCATCTCGAAAGTCCGGCATCATCTTACTTCGACTCGTAATTCGAACGTCTGCTCCAGTCGTCGTATAGCTCCCCCCACGAAGCACCCGATAGGTCCCGTACTCAGGACTCGGCGGGTTCTGATCCGGCGAGCTCTTATAATACGTTTCATCGTACCAATCAGCGACCCACTCCATGACATTGCCTGCCCCATCCATCACTCCATACGGACTCTTATCGATCTGAAAGGTCCCAACACGTGCCGAAACCTCATACCCGTCCTTCACGCGAGCCCAATTCGCCCCATCGGGCTGCTCCCTATCTCCCCATGGCCACAGCCTTCCATCTGTACCACGCATGGCCTTTTCCCATTCAGCTTCAGCAGGAAGCCGCTTGCCTCTCCAACGACAATACGCCTCAGCGTCATCCCAGGATACATAGACGATCGGTTGGTTCACGCCACGCACTTTGGCACCACTCTTCGCATAGCGGGAAGGGAGTCCAGGTTTTCGATGGCCCGTGGCCGCGACAAATTGTTGGTACTGATGATTGGTCACTTCGAAGCGATCGATCAAAAACTCATCCAAGTGAATCGTCCGCGTTGGCCGCTCATCGAAGCCCCCATTTTCAGTTCCACGAACGAACGGCCCCGCGGGAATCGTCACCATCTCACTCGGAACAGGTTCCTCGCCAGGAGCACTCTCTTCCACCAACTCAACTTCGGCAGTCCCTCCAGACGTCGGTTTTTCATACGGTGTCACCGTCGTCCCGCGCAAAATGGCAATGATAGGCATGGCCGCGCAAGCCAACACCACAAATAGAAAGACCAATTTGAACTTGGATTCGAGCATACCGCCTTAGGGAGCAGAGGACTCGCCTTCCTGCTCCAGATCCGCCGCGCAGCGGATCCCGATGGTGATATCCGTCCGCCAGTGCTTCGCGGCAAATCGTTTGGAAATCCTCGCGTTATGTTCCGTTTCCCGCCACGACCCGCCACGCACAACCTTCAGATCGGCATTCTCAGGCCCCTTCGGATCTCGATACGGTGATTTCTTATAGTACCCCTCGTCGTATGAGTCGGCCACCCACTCGGCCACATTGCCGGTCATATCGTAAAGCCCGTAAGGACTCCGTCCTGCCTCAAACAAACCGGGAGGCGCAAGATACCTGTATCCGTCTTCGCTGCCGTCCACATTGGCGGCATTGACGGCGAATTTATCTCCCCACGGATACTTTCTCTTTCCCTCGCCCCGGCCAGCCTTTTCCCATTCCGCTTCAGTCGGCAGACGTTTGCCGGCCCATTTACAATAGGCCATCGCTTCGTCCCACGATACGCTCATTGCCGCAAAGTCCGGCTGAAGCAGCTTCGATTGGTCGTCCTCGAATACCTCGATCCTCGGCATGGCGCGCTTCGTCATCTTGGCAAATCGCATGTATTCCGACTGCGTGACTTCTTTTCGATCCAGGAAAAAGCCTTTCAAGAACACTTGATGCTCAGGCGCTTCGTCCGGATCGCCGTCATTACTGCCCATCGTGAAGGGCCCTTCGGGGATCTGGACCATTTCACGGCCTTCATCACCCATTCTTGTTTTGTACATCGAATAATCTTCCACCGCTCCGGTACTGACCGTCTCCTTCGTTTCGGACTTGATGGACATGGCCAGTTGCTTCATTTGATTGGCCTTGTACGATTCATAGACCAGCAAGCCGACCATCAGCAAGAACGACCCAAACACGAACGCAATCGACCCGTACAGTACGCCCTTGTTTTCCACGCTGTATCCTTCTTCCGCTTACGGTTGAGACGCCGCGGGGGCAGTCGGCTCGTTCGAGGCCTTCCGGGCGGCGCGCGCATCCAGCAACATTGAAATATGTACGCCGAGGAATCCGCCCATGGCCGCCCCAGCCCCCGCCCCAACCCATATGCGATCGAGACCCGCCAGCAGCCAGGCCAAGGCGCCGCCCAACACCGTACCGATCATGATACTGATGAGAAACCGGCGCCCTCCCAGAAATCCGATGACTCCACCGAGCACCAATCCCACACCGGCCGTCACGGGTAACAGCCCATTGTCCATGACGACCCCGATCAGAGTCCCCACCGTGCCCATCACCGCCATCCCCAAGACGATATCCAGCACCTTCCACAGAGATGCCGATGGGACCGGCTCATCAGCCATGAGTCAACCGTGCTCCTACTTCGCCGGCGATACTATGATGGGGCCGAAATCGATCTCGACTCCGGAGCTCGCCACAATGGAGATGCCCCAAGCTTTCGGCGCCGGCTCGTGACGATGGATCTTCTTGAAATCCTCATACACGTTCACCCGCTCTTCAAACCACTGGCCCAGCACAGTGGTCCCGCTTTGGACGACGAGTTCAGACCCGCTGAACATCCCGCCTTCGGTCAGCGTCCCTTCCGGCTTCGTCGCGCTCCACACATATTTCGTAAAAACCGGGATAAACAGCAGATCGGTGTCGAGCGACGCATAGATGGCCGCCAGCGGTTCAGTCCCCGTCGGTGCCTTCACCAAACGCCATCGCCACGTCAACACAGGGTAGGCCTTGGGGTCCCAATCGATTTTCTTTTTCTTGATCCGCTGTCCCGCGTCCTTGGCCGACAAGAAATTGGCGCCGTCCTCCGACTGCACCTTGTACGCCTCACGGCCTTTCGACTGGCTCCGTTGATTTTCGTGGTCCCACGCCGACGGAAACCCATCGGCCTCCTTCGCCTTGAAATCTTCCAAGACGAGCGTCTGTCCCTGAGCCAGACCGGGGTCGGACCACGCGGCACAACACCACAGACCACCAACAACCATCAGGACACGAATCAGTACGCTCGATGTCATAGCTTTCTCCAATACCCTTTCTATGTTTCTTGCGAGGGAACCGGCGCGAGCAGCGGGGTCTCTTTCTCACCGAGCTCCTCGCCCATGACCGATACCGGCTGCTGTCCGCGCTGGCACATCCAGAACAAAACCAGGACCGCGCCCCAAAACACCACCATGTTCAACGTCACGACCTTTGCCGCCACCGCCAGGTCCGGCGTGAAGGCCCAGGGCGACACATCAGCCATCAGCTCGCTGACGTGCCATGACAACCGCCCGGATGACCGGATGAACCCCATCAATCCCATCACCCAGCTAAACGCCGCCGCCATGCCGAATAATGCCACCATCCCGCGAAAGGGAATCTTGCCCCACTGGATTCCTCCATGGACGATCGCCCCCTTCAGCATGGAGCGATTGACCATCAGACTGCCCACGATCACCGTGAACGTCGTGAACGCCTGCGGGGCGGACAGCCCCACGCGAATCTTCGCCGGCAGATAGAACCCATACACCGACAACCCGATGACATTGACCATGCCGACGGTAAAGAGCACCGCGATCACAATATTGCCCGTTCTCGCCCATGAGACGGTCATGGTCCGATTAGCTCGCCGATAGTACAAGTAACTGAGCGCAGTAAAGAGGAGGATGGCATTGATCGCCCCATTCTTGGACGACATGACACCGTAGTTCCCGACGACCGGATGCTGCGCGCCGCCCATGGCCTTCACCTCTCCCCCGGACATCAGCAACGTATGGGGCGTCAGCCAAATGAACAGCGCGAGCATCATTCCACCGAGCACGAATTGATAGTAGGGCTGATACCGTTCCGCTCCCTTCAACCGTGCCATGCTTTGCCACAGATAGTAGTTGATGCCGAGGAACAGCACGCCGATCAGCATCGCCTGCACGACGAACAGCCACGTCAACAACCCGCCCATCATCGTCACGCCCATGCTTTGGCGAAAGACGAAGACGGACCGCATCAGCCAATAGCCGGCTATCGGCATGGGAAGGAGCGCGCACACCATCACGAAGAGGAAGACATTGCCCACCCAATCGAAATAGGCCCGCTCCTCGCCAGTCTTGGCGATGAAAAACCGATAGCAGGCGTAGGCCAGCACGACCGCCCCACCGGACATGATATCCGCCAGAAATCGATGGACGTTGAGCGGATTCCAGAGCACGGAATGCAAGAGGTGCCAGGCATTGCCCAAATACCGCCCCTGCGCGTCCACGCCGGCCGGCGCCATCATGAACGCGGACCAGGCGTTCACCAGCAACAACAGCGCGGTCCCCACGATGTTGGTCATGATGCCGATCGACGCGTGGATCCACTTCCGTCCCCGCTCGGCCATCCGGTTCCAGCTGTAGTAATAGATGATCAATAAGAGTGACTCTCCGACAAACACAGCGGCATAGGCCGGCATGAACGATTTGAACGTGCCCCCCATGTAGTCCATGAAGCTGGGGTAGAGTGTGATGAACATGGCCAGCATCGCACTGCCGATGAGCGCGGTGACCGATAACGCCAGCAGCGCGACCTTCGCGAGATCTCTGGCCAGCCCATCGTAGCGGAGCGCCAACGCCGGCTTCTTGGTCATCAATCCGAGGAACTCCAGCAGCGCGCAGAAAAGCGGCAGCGCGAGAACAAACCCGCCGAAGTAGGTATGTTGCTGCGTCACGAACCACACCAGCATTCGGCTGTCGAACGAACCGATACGCGGATAGACCATTTCATGCGGCGCGGGGGCCGGCGGCCCTTGCGGTGTACCGGGTGTATTGAAGTAGAAATCCGTCGTGTCCTCGGCGAACGAGAGGACGTTCAAGGACGGACTCAGCAGTCCGATCAGCGCCGTGAGCGCGACAACCAGTACAAGGCTGAACCGCATCTGATCCGAACGAAACGTGCTCATCCTGCTAGACTTTCGATCCACGAGCAGCCGCGATCGCCGCTCCCACATTGGGCGACTTGCCAAGAATGCCCATGACGAACGGGCATCGCAACATTCCTTCCGTCAACTGCGGAGCCTGCGCATCCTCAATCTGGCGGCGATGGCCCAGGTAATAGCCGTAGAGCCCCATCATGGCCGCCACCACCGCGCCTCCCACCACTGCCCCGCCCGATGAAACGCCAGGCTGTCTCAGCATGAACAATAGACCTCCCAGGACCACGAGATAGTAGGTTGAAGCAAACGCCATCCCCGGCCACCACCAATATTTCAACAGCTCTGCCCTCGCGGTTCGTCTCAGCGTTTCAGCCCATGGCGTCGATGGACGCAACCCGCTCAAATAGGCACAGAGTGCGATCCCTCCGCCCAATAGGGTGACAGCGGCCACTTGAATCAGCGCCTCGATCTGCTGACTTCCTGCAGCCAACCCAAGCGAAGCCGCCACGGCGCCGACCACCAACCCCACTGTGATCCATGAACCGGCTTGGGTCATATGCTCTCGCAGCATGACCCGCAGGGGCACCCCATTGGGAAACGTCGGAACCGGCCTGCCCATCAAGGCAATATTCCGCACATGGCCGATTTCAAATGCATCGCGTGCCACTGACGTGCAAGAAATGATGATCGCCATCATGGCCGGACCGTCGGGATGCTGGAAATAGTCATAGCCCACCAGCCACAAGAGTGTTAAGACCAGCAGCGAGAGTTGCAGACCATAGACCGCTCCGATCCAGCCGGCCAACCAACCAAGCAATCGAGTCCCATCTTCGCGGGCGATCGTCGCCCATGAGGCAGATCGTCCGACACGATACGCCAACAAGGCCGTCACCACCGCCACCAGACTACTCACCGAGAGCAACACCAACGGATCGGTCAGCGGCACCAGATGTTTGGCCAGTCGATAGATGCCGAACGCCACCAGCCCGGGCACGAACATGACGATCCGCTTCTGCTTGCGGACCGCATCTTCCGTGACCGCCAGGCTCAGACTGGGCAATACTCGTAATGCCATCCGATGCAGCATCTCTTTACTTCCACTTCCCCAGAGCGGGTGGCGTCGACCTGAGCGCTTGCGCGCCCGCAGCGGGGTCCCCGCACCGGGCGGGGTGCGAGGACGTGCGAGCTGGTCGACGACAGGACCCGCTCACCCCTTCGCTCCCATTCCGAAATATTTGGCCTTAATCTCTTCCATCAGCGCGACCGTGACGCGAGCTATGCCGCGATCGGCTGCCGTCCGTTCGAGTTCAACCCGGGCCATGGCACGAACCGGGGCCGGCACCCGCTCTAGTCGGCGCTCCGCTTCAGGCTCCCACTCGATCCGCTCTCCCGTGCGCGGGCGAAGGAGCGTGTCGTAGGTGATCACCCGTTCGCCAAGAGTCCTCGCTTGCCCCTCCACGTCATCCCGATAGAACGGGGCCATATACGGCGGCATCCGTTCCAATCGGTGCAAGGCATCATCCGTCCACATCAA
>DASUMN010000232.1:0-15982 GCA_036277675.1 Nitrospira sp.
TGCTTTGTGGGTGTTCTCATCTGGTAGAGCGGCTACTATCGTGTCCATATGGTTCCATACAGCCTTGTCCTATCGGTGAGCGTGAGTTTAGCACAGACGGCGGAGAGGCCGAAGCTCAATGGGGATCACCCCGACTTCCTAAGCCCCACGTTTGTTGACAGCTGTTTCTGCCCTGTGTTACCGTCCCTCCTTCTTAGCGCCATCTAAGGCGCCCTACACCTCGCTCCCGACTGGTTCGGGGGCCTTTGTCCAGGAGGATCGCTTCATGGAGCTCTACGAGTCTCTGTTCATTATTCGTCCGTCCGTCTCCGATGAGGAGACGAAGGCGCTTATCGACAAGATGAAGGGCGTGGCCGACAAGACCGGCGCGCAATTCATCAAAGCCGAAAATTTGGGAAAGAAGAAACTGGCGTACGAGGTTCGGCGCGAGCGGAAGGGCACCTATGCCTATTTCTACTTCAAGGCGCCGAACAATACGGTCGGTGAGCTGGAGCGGGCGTACCGATTGGAAGACAACATCATCAAGTTTCTCACGATCCATCATGAGAAGCCTCTGGTGGAGCGGCGGCCGGTCGAGGCTACGGCACAGGAGACCGACGGTGGCCGGATTTAATAAGGTCATCTTGATGGGGAACCTGACCCGGAATCCCGAACTGCGGTATACGCCGAGCGGGACCCCGGTGGCGAGCTTCGGATTAGCCGTCAGCCGCCGCTTCAAACAAGCCGATGATCTGAAGGAAGAAGTCTGTTTCGTTGATATCGTGGTGTTCGGGAAGCAAGCAGAACATTGCGGGCAATATCTCAGTAAAGGCAATGGGGCGATCGTCGAAGGGCGGTTGCAGCAACGCCGATGGGAGACAGAAGACGGCCAGAAGCGGAGCAAGCACGAGGTCGTGGCGCAGACCGTCACCTTCATGCCCAAACGCCAGGAGGGCGGTGGCGGAGGCGGAGGAGAACCGCCGATCCACGATGAACCGAGTTATGATGCCATGGATGAGCAAGGGTGAGCGCGTAGCATGAGGAGGCAGTAATGGAACGGAGCAATGACGGCGAGCGTGGCGGAGGGCGGCTGTTTCAACGGCGGCGGCCTTGCCGGTTTTGCCTGGAGAAGGCACCGATCGATTTCAAAGACGCCGGGTTATTGAGAAACTTCCTGACGGAGCGGGGACGGATTGTCCCTCGCCGTATCTCGGGGAATTGTATGCGCCATCAGCGCGAGCTGACGGTGGCGGTGAAGCGGGCACGGCATATCGCCATTATCAGTTTCGCAGAGGAGCGGTAACGAGCGTGACCGGCGAGCGCAGTGCCGATCGTAGCGTATGGGAGCGGGGCAGCGGCCTGTCTCTGGGGATCATGACGGATCTACTGACGCCCAACATCGCAGATATCACGGCGGACGGGATATCTCTGTCCGGGGATCTGACCGGTGAAGAATTGGGGCTTGCCGCTACGGAGGTCGCGTTGCGCGGTACGGTAGCGGTTGGGCTGGATCTTCGGGCCGTTGATCGGACGATCTGTGTCACCGGGGTCGTCGAAGGAACGGCGATTCGGCAATGTGTGCGATGCCTGAAAGACTTTGAGGATCCTGTGGCGTTCTCGGTGCGTGCCGCGTATGAGCGGGAGACGAAGGCGGCTCCACCGATTGCCAAACGCGAGGTTCCACACAAGAAGAAAGTGCCTCCGGCAGTTGAACCTAATCCAGAGCCGGATGACGATCTCTACTACTATGCGGGTGATCATCTTGAATTGGCACCGATGCTCCGAGAGCAATTGATCCTTGTGTCTCCGATGCATCCCTTGTGCGCGGAGGATTGCCGCGGGCTCTGTGTGCGTTGTGGAAAAGACTTAAACGAAGGCCCGTGCGGATGTGTCGAAGAGTCGGCGGGCAATCCGTTTCAGGTATTACGCCGTGTCAAAGAGCAATTACAGGGGCCGACCGACCGCCACACGGGCGGCGGCGCCTGAACGAAGGAGCGACCATGCCAAATCCAAAACATAAACATTCACGGGCGAGACGCGACAAGCGCCGCACGCAAAAATTGCGCATGACGCCTCCCGGAATGTCCGTGTGTCCGCAATGTCACGAACTGAAGCTGCCGCATTACACCTGCTTGCATTGCGGCACGTACAAGGGTAAGGCCGTAATCCAAGTCGAAGAAGCGTGACGGCGCGCACGGTACGCGCGACCCTCGTCACCGTCCGTTGTGCAAAGTCTCCCAGTGCGCTACACTCCCGGCGCCTTCGACTGACCCACGGGAGCGGTCCTTGTACAGCTAGGTTGTCCGATACCATCCGTGAGTACACCGTCTCGCATGAAGATCGCGCTTGACGCAGTGGGAGGAGACCACGGTCCCGTCCCGTGCATCGAGGGCGCCCTCCAAGCGGCGAGAGAGTCCGACATCGCGGTCATTCTCGTCGGCGACGAAACCACCCTCAAGAAGGAATGTGCGCGCCTAGGTTGCACCGATGACCGGATTTCGATCCGGCACGCCTCCCAAGTGGTTTCGATGCACGAGTCGCCGGCGGCGATGGCGCGGAAGAAGCGGGATTCGTCGATTTGGGTCGCGACCGAGATGGTCAAGAACGGTGAGGCCGACGCAGTCGTGAGTCCGGGCAATACCGGGGCCAGCATGGTGGCTGCGTTTTTCGTGCTGGGCTTGACGAAAGGCGTGGAACGTCCGGCGATCGCCACCAGCCTGCCGACGGTGACCGGCGAAGCGATCCTTCTCGACGTGGGCGCCAACGTTGATTGCAACGCCAAAGATCTCCAGCAATTCGCCGTAATGGGCAACGAATATGGCAAACATTTGTTCAATAAGCCCAATCCCCGCGTCGGCCTGCTGAGCATCGGCGAGGAGGACAGCAAGGGCAACGAAGTGACGAAAGAAGCCTTCAAGCTGTTGAAGGCGAGCCAGCTGAACTTCGTCGGCAACGTCGAAGGGCGCGAGGTGTACAGTGGCCTCGCGGATGTCGTGGTGTGCGACGGGTTTATCGGCAATGTTGCGCTGAAAATCTCCGAAGGCGTCGCCGAAACGATCAGTAAACTGTTGCTCAAGGAAATCGGGGGATCGTTTTGGGGGCGGTTGGCCTATCCATTGATCGCGGGCCCGTTGAAGAATCTCAAACGGCGGATCGATTACGCCGAATTCGGCGGTGCGCCGTTGCTAGGAGTCAATGGAATCACTATGATTTGCCACGGCCGGTCCTCGGCCAAAGCGATCAAGAATGCCATTCGCCGGGCCAAAGGGATGGCGGAAGGGCGGGTGCGTGAGCTCATTCAACGGAATATCGAGGACAGTCTTGCTCGCCCTCCAGTTCAGCTAGAATAGCAACATGAAGGCTCGCATTACCGGAACAGGCTCGTACGCGCCGGTCAAGGTCCTGACCAATGCCGACCTCGAGCGCATGGTCGCGACATCGGACGAGTGGATTCGCGAACGGACCGGCATCCGAGAGCGCCGCATCGCCGGGGCTGGAGAAGCCTGCTCAGATCTGGCCGTGGAAGCCGGGAAACGTGCGCTGGACGCGGCGGGCCTGCCGGCCTCGGACCTCGACATGATCTTGGTCGCGACCTGCACGGGCGACTATCCGCTTCCCGCGACCGCCTGTCTCGTCCAGCACCGGCTCGGCGCAACCAAAGCGGCGGCCTGCGATATTGCCGCGGCGTGCTGCGGATTCGTCTACGCACTGTCGGTGGCCGATGCCTATATCAAGGCCGGCATGCGCCATGTGCTGGTGATCGGCTCGGAAGTCATGTCGGCTATTATCGATTGGACCGACCGCAATACGTGTGTTCTGTTTGGAGACGGAGCCGGGGCGGCCGTCGTTAGCGCTGTTGATGGAGAGCGGGGCATCCTGTCCACGCACCTCCGTTCCGACGGCAACTTGAACGAGTTGATCGCCGTGCCGGGTGGAGGGTCCCGCACTCCGCCGTCTGAAAAGGTCATTGCTGAACGGCTGCAGTGTGTCAAGATGAAGGGGAATGAAACCTTTAAGGTGGCGGTACGAATGTTGGAGGAGATCGCACGGGAGACGTTGAAAACAAACGGTCTTCGTGTGGACGATATCGATCTCTATGTGCCGCACCAGGCTAATGTCCGAATTCTCACGGCGGTCATGGAGCGGCTTGGTCTTCCTGCGGAAAAAGCGATGCTGAATCTCGACCGCTATGGCAACACGTCGGCGGCATCGATTCCGCTTGCCTTGGATGAAGCGGTGCGGACGGGACGCATTAAAGAGGGATCGTTGGTCATGCTGGGCGCGTTTGGCGCCGGCCTGACCTGGGCGTCTGCCATGATTCGATGGTAACAGGTGGGGCGTTCCATGGCGGCTTGGGTAAAACTTTTTCCCGTTGACATTCCAAGGTGTTTCTACGATATCTAACAGCCTATGACGTCCGGAATCGGCCTGGTTTTTCCAGGCCAAGGGTCGCAGTCTGTCGGGATGGGCAAGGCGCTCTGCGAGGCTCATCCGGCACTGAAGCAGGTCTACGAAGAAGCGTCGGCGGTGTTGGGCTACGACAGCGCCGCGTTGTGTTTCGAGGGGCCGGCGGATCGGCTCAACCTGACGGAGTACACGCAGCCGGCGCTCTTGGTCAGCAGTATCGCCGCGTTGAAAATGTTAGAGCCGGCGGGGATCAAACCCATCGCAGTGGCGGGACATAGTTTGGGAGAGTATTCGGCGCTGGTGGCGGCCGGCGGCCTCTCGTTTCGGGATGCGGTCGGGCTGGTACAAAAACGCGGCCGGTACATGGCCGAAGCCGTGTCTCCTGGAACAGGACTCGTGGCGGCACTGCTGGGTCTCGTGCCGGACATCGTCAGAGAAGTCTGTCGGGCGGCATCGGCAACCGGTGTGGTGGCTGCGGCCAATTTCAATTCCCCGGGCCAAGTGGTGATTGCCGGGGAAAAGGCGGCGGTGGAGCGGGCCATCGAGCTGGCCAAAGAAAAAGGATGTAAGAAGGCGATCCCCTTGCCGGTGAGTGTGCCGGTACACACGCCGCTGATGCAACGGGCGGCCGACCGATTGGCCAAAGACCTGGCGGCAGTGCAGTGGTCTGATTTGACCGCTCCCCTCATCAACAATGCGGAGGCGCGGGCGATCCGGCAAGCCGGTGAGATTCAGGCGTCGCTAGTCCGGCAACTCCCGTCTTCCGTGTTGTGGGAAGACTCAGTTGCAGCGATGGGCAAGATGGGCGTGACGACATTCGTGGAAGTGGGGCCGGGGACCGTGTTGACCGGTCTGATCAAACGGATTCAGCCCGAGGCGAAATTGCTGAATGTGAACGATCCGAAGTCGTTGGACGCGACACTAAGGACGTTAAACGTGGATCGTGAAACGGTATTGTCGGAGCGTGTAACGAATAACGTTTAGCGATGAACGGAGGGGCGATGTCGCTAGAAGGAAAAGTTGCGATCGTCACCGGTGGGGCGCAGGGAATTGGCCGCGCCATCGCTGAGCGTCTGGCCCAGGCAGGAGCCGATGTCGCGGTCGCGGATCTTGATCCAGGCCGTTCCCGCGAGACCGTCGCGGCCGTCGAGAAATTGGGCCGGAAAGCGCTGAACGTCAAGGTCAACGTCGCGGAAGCCGGTGATGCCAAAGCCATGGCCGACCAGGTGCTCCAGGCCTGGGGGAAAATCGACATTCTCGTCAACAATGCCGGTATTACGCGAGACGGCTTGCTGCTGCGGATGAAAGAAGAGGATTGGAATCTGGTGCTCCAGGTCAACCTCAATGGCACGTTCAACTGCACCAAGGCGGTCTTGCAGGCGATGACGAAGCAGCGGTATGGTCGTATTGTCAATATTGCGTCGATTGTCGGAGCGATGGGGAATGCGGGGCAGGCCAATTACGCCGCGTCGAAGGCGGCCGTGATCGGATTTACCAAGACGGTCGGGCGGGAATATGCGAGCCGCAATGTCACGGTCAATGCGGTGGCGCCGGGCTTTATCGATACGGCGATGACGCATGGGTTGCCGGCCGATGTGAAAGACACGTTGCAAAAACAAATTCCGTTGGGCCGGTTGGGCACGCCCGCGGATATTGCGGCAGCGGTGCAGTTTCTCGTGTCCGACGACGCGGCCTATATCACCGGCCATGTGTTGCATGTGAACGGCGGCATGTTGATGGCGTGACATCTCGGAATTGGCGCGGTCTATGGCCGCCGCACATCCCCCTGCGGCGGTGCAGCGTGTGTCTTATTCGGGGAAGGAGGCATGGAGAGCGATGGCAACTGTTGAGGAGCGTGTGAAGAAGATTATCGCCGAACAGCTTGGCGTGGAAGAAGATGAGGTTACACCGGAAGCCTCCTTTGTGGAAGATCTGGGCGCCGATTCGCTCGATACCGTCGAGCTGGTGATGGCGCTCGAAGAGGAGTTCTCGATCGAAATTCCGGATGAGGATGCCGAGAAAATCCTCACGGTCGGGAAGGCGTTGGAGTATATCAAGGAAAAATCGTGAGACGCATCGGCCGCCATGGGTGATCGAATCACACGACGCATCGTTGTGACCGGTCTTGGGCTGGTCACGCCGCTCGGCACAGGAGTTGAGAAAACGTGGAAGGCGCTGTGTGCCGGTGAATCCGGCATCAGCCGGATCACGAAGTTCGACCCTGCCGCATTCGATGCCCAGATCGCCGGCGAAGTGAAAGACTTCGACCCCGCCAGGTTTATTGAAAAAAAAGAAATTAAGAAGATGGATACGTTCATCCACTACGCCGTGGGCGCCGCCCAGTTGGCTGTGGATGACGCGGGGCTGAAAGTCGCTCCGGAAGAAGCGACCAAGGTCGGAGTGTACATCGGGTCCGGAATCGGTGGACTCGGGTCGATCGAGCATTATCATGATGTGATCAAGGAAAAGGGGCCCGGACGAGTGTCTCCGTTCTTCATTCCAATGACGATCATCAATCTGGCGTCAGGCCAGGTGGCGATTCGGATCGGTGCCAAGGGGCCGAACTCCTGCGCCGTAACAGCCTGCGCCACCGGCAATCATTGTATCGGGGATGCGTACCGTCTGATTCAACGCGGCGATGCGGACGTGATGGTGGCGGGTGGGGCCGAGGCCGCGATCACCCCATTGGGTGTCGCCGGGTTCGCCGCGGCCAAAGCGCTGTCGTTCAGAAACGATGAGCCGACGAAAGCGAGCCGCCCGTTCGATGCCGACCGGGATGGATTTGTGCTCGGTGAAGGGGCCGGTGTGGTGGTGCTCGAAGAACTGGACCATGCCCGCCGCCGAGGCGCCAGGATCTATGCGGAAGTGATCGGCTATGGGATGAACAGCGATGCATATCACATTACGGCTCCGCCGGAAGAGGGCGAGGGTGCCGTCCGCTGCATGGAGATGGCTCTGAAGGATGCCGGGATCGGGAAGGACCAGGTTGGGTATATCAACGCCCACGGCACCTCCACGATGGCGGACGCGATTGAAACCAAGGCCATCAAGGCCGTCTTCGGCGAGCAGGCTTACAAGATTCCCGTCAGTTCCACGAAGTCGATGACGGGCCACTTGCTCGGTGCGGCCGGAGGGATCGAAGCGGTCTTCAGCATCTTGGCCATTCATCACGGCCTGCTGCCGCCCACGATTAATCTGGATAATCCTGACCCGGCCTGTGATCTCGACTACGTGCCGCACAAGGCGAGGCCTGCGGCGCTCACGGTGGCGCTGTCGAACTCGTTCGGATTCGGCGGGGTCAATGCGTGTCTGCTCTTCAAGAAGCCGCAGCTCTGATCACGATTGCACCGATTGCCCTGAACACTATGACATCGGCCGGACCTGCCGATTCACTTCAACCCGCACTCGGGTATCGTTTTACACGGCCCGCGCTCCTCGACGAAGCGCTGACGCACAAGTCCTATGTCAACGAGCAGCGGAAAGGCTCTGCCGTCCACAATGAACGGCAGGAGTTTCTCGGCGATGCGGTGCTGTCGTTGCTGGTGAGCGAGCAACTGGCGAATTCGTTGCCTGGGTCATCAGAAGGTGCCCTCTCGAAACTCAAAGCCCGGCTGGTCAGCGAACAGGTGCTCTGTGCGGTCGCCAGGCGGTTACAACTTGGACAGTGGCTGCGATTGGGTCGTGGAGAAGAGCAATCAAAAGGACGAGAGAAAGACTCGTTGTTGGCCGATACGCTCGAGGCCGTGATCGCCGCGGTCTATCTCGATGGAGGCCTTGAAGCGGGCCGCGCGGTCGTGGCCAAGTTGTTTGAGCCGGAATTCACATCCGTGTTGAACCGGCAACATGTTCCGGGTGCGGATGACTACAAGACGCAATTTCAGGAATGGTGCCAGAAGCGGTATGACGTGTTGCCGGAGTATGCCGTCGTCAGGGAATCAGGTCCCGATCATGACAAGCAGTTCGACGTCGAAGTGACGCTGAATCGTGAGCTGGCGGGACGCGGATCCGGCAAAACCAAAAAAGAAGCGGAACAAGCGGCAGCCAAAGAGGCGCTGAAGCGAAAGATGCCGTGACCATTGTTGATCATGGTAAGATGCACGAGTAATGCGTGGGCCGATCGAGTAAGGAGGATGACGATGTTGGGAAGAATGATCGGGTTGGTTGTCGGGCTGAGCCTGATGGTGAGCGCGGGGCTTGTTGAGGCCGCGGACACGGCGTCGGCGAAAGCGGACCACACGAAAGCCGTGATCAAGACCAAATTCGGGGACATGGAAATCAAGTTCTTCCCCGACAAGGCACCGAACCATGTGCAGAACTTTGTGAAATTGGCCAAGTCAGGTTTTTATGATAAGACGATCTTCCATCGCGTGATCCCCGGGTTCATGATCCAGGGCGGCGATCCGAACACAAAAGATCCGAACAAGCCGGACACATACGGCATGGGTGGACCGGCTGAGCACCTGAAGGCGGAATTCAACGATGTGCCTCACCGGCGGGGGATCCTGTCAATGGCGCGAACGAACGATCCGAATAGCGCCGGGTCGCAGTTCTTTATTGTCGTGAAAGATTCCAATTTCCTGGACGGCCAATACACCGTGTTTGGCGAAGTAGTGAGAGGAATAGAAGTCGCGGACAAGATTGTCAGTCTGCCGAGAAATGAGCGCGACCTTCCTCGCGAGCGGGTCGAGATCACCGTGGTAATGGAGTAATAAGTACACGCCAGTGGTAAGACCGACGATCAACAACCGATGGAGGGGCGCGATCACGGCGAGCATGCTGGTGCTGCTGGTTGCCTGCAGTGGGAAGGACGTTCAACCGGTGGCGGAACTTCCCCCTGAACCAGGACCCAAAGCGATCATCAAAACCAAGTTCGGCGATATCCATATCAAGTTCTACCCGGATCATGCGCCAAAGCACGTCGAGAACTTTGTCAACTTGGCCAAGTCAGGATTCTACAACGGCACAATTTTCCACCGGGTGATCCCAGGATTTATGATCCAGGGGGGCGATCCCAACACGAAGAGCCCGCTCAGAAAAGACACCTATGGACAGGGTGGGCCGGGGTACTCGCTCAAGGGTGAATTCAACGACATCCCGCACAAGCGCGGAATTGTGTCGATGGCACGGGCGCAAGATCCCGATACGGCTGGTTCACAGTTTTTCATTGTCGTGGAACATTCGCAGTTCCTTGACTCCAAATACACGGCGTTCGGTGAAGTGACGAAGGGAATCGGAGTGGCCGATAAGATCGTCAATCAACCCAGGGTGTTGTGTGTGGCTGGGGCGAAGGGAGAACTGGTTCCGACGCCACCAGACAAAGGGCCATGTGACAATCCAATTGACCGTGTTGAGCTCACCGTCACGATTGTGGAGTAGGTCTGTTCCCATCTCGTCGCCATTGCTCAGGTTCCTCTTGATCCCACCTTTCGAGGGGTGTCTTTTGTAGGATTTTCCTGAGACCCCTCTCGCGACTATCCTTGGCGCAGTACTTCTTAGCCAAGGAGCGGTCCAGTGAGTCTCTCTTCCACACGGCGCATGTACCGAAGAGTCACCACGGAGTATCTCGGTTGGTATGGATCGCATCGCACGATTCAACCGGTGATCGTGCGGGATCTTTCGCTGAACGGGTTTCGGATCGAAGGGCAGGCCGGTCTCCTGTGCGACATGATCATCAGTATGCAGGTCCAGCTCCCGAACGGAGGGGGCAGCATCGAGATCGATCAGGCGGTGGTGCGGTGGAAGACGGAGCGTGAGTTCGGTGTTCAGATCATCGCGCTCTCGAACGAATCGGACCTACGTCTCGCGCGCCATGTAGAGTATCAGCTGCAACACACGTTGGTGACCGTTGTATCGGTGTATGCACATGCACACGCCGGAGCCGTTGGAAATAGGCATCCCTCAGCCTTCTAGGCTAGTGATGGTGCTCGCAGCCGGGGCCGTGGACGTGCGGCTCGGGAGCCGGTGGCGGCATGAAGGATTGGCCAGGCAGGATGATGTGCCCCGGCTCTCGTTTTTTGCGCAGATGGTCTGCGATCTCCGGGTGGTAGGTCTTCACGTAACCGAGGAGCCCGCTCAGGAACCGCCGCGATTGAAAATCCTTGCCTGAAAAGTCCGAGACAAATGTCACGGCCTGATCCAACACTTCGGGCGCGTCCGATGCGCCGGCGATCTGCTGGGGGTTCGCCTTCTGGAAGGTGTCATATTCTTTCTTCAGGTGTTCGGCAAACACCGGTATGGGCGCGGAAGGAACATGGAGAGGACTGAGTGCACGGCGCAGTGCCTGAATGGCCGCCACGACCTCGGCATCTTGCCCGTCATGGTGCCCTGCAAAGTAGCTGAACGTGACGACTTCGATCAGATTGAATAACGCCACGGCTTTGTCCCCGCCGAGTTCGGCCAAGTCTCGATAGAAGTCCCGCCGGGTGGGCATGAATTGTTCGGCCAGCCGCTTTTGCTGGTAATCGCTCCCACTATCCAGATACATGCAGCTGTCGGGACAGTTAATGCGGGTGAGCCGGTGTTCGCCGCAGCAGGCACTGCAAATCGATCCACTCAATGCGGGACAGGGGCGTTTGCCTTTACGTTGCTTGCAGTAGACGCACAGGCTCATTTCTTCGCCGCTCCTTCCGGCTCGGACTTGGGTGGTGGCGGGATGAAGCCATAGTCGGCCAGGGTCCGTTTCTCGTCCTTGCGTTTGCCGTCGGACGGCGCCTCGAGCCCGTTCATTTCCGCAGCATGGGCGTAGTGATAGGGGACCAGAATCAGATTATTCGCGCGATCGATGCCGATATCCGCGGGGGCCAGCAGATACTCGGCAATGACGTGAAAGCGATGGTCTCTGGTCATCCGCCAAATCTTTCCTTTGGTCTGATCCGACAGGTACATGTTCCCCCAGCGGTCGAAGTCCACTCCGCTCAGGTTCTGAAAACGGCCGGTAAAAAATCCGTTCGATTCCAGTTCCGTGAGCTGCCCTTCCGGTGTCACCTCGAGAATCTTTCCCTTGTCCCAACTGACGGCGATGAGATGGCCGGTTTTGGGGTGCACGGCGATTCCGGCCGGCCCCGCGAGCCGGTCGTCATGAATCAGGAGGGTGACCCGATGGTTGGCGGAAGGGTCGATCTTGTAGATCGCATTGCCGCCTTGGTCCGAGACGTACAGGAGGCCGGTTGGTTCGGCGGCGACATCGGTCAACGAGACAACGTGTTGTGACGAGGCGGCGGGGAACGACACGGTGACGAGCAGTTTTCCCGTGGTTTTGTCGAACCCTTTGAGTTGGTCGAGGTCCGCCACATAGAGGATCTGTCCGACCAGCGCCAGCCCCTTGGGCGCATGCAGGAAGATGTTGGCCACACCGCCTTGGATGAATTTGAGGTTCGTGATCTTCCCGTTGGGATCTAATTTCGTAATGAAGCCGTTGTTGTCTCTGGCCTCCCGGTCCCCATTGATGTTGGAGATGAAATATTCTTTTCCGGATGGGTCGCCGACGAAACTGTTGGGCGACTCCAAGCCGGTTATCTGGGCCGCGTCACTGGGCAGGGCAAGACTGAGCACGAAGCCCGCAGACACGAGGCTCCGGCATAGGGGATACTTCGAGCAGAATGATGGGGTAATCAATGTCGGTGACTAGTGATGATCGTGCCGCATCGTAGCCAACGTAGAAAGAAACTGTCAAGGAACGGCAGTGAGGGGTAAAGAGTTGAGGGTAGCGTTGACTTGGATAAAATGGCCCTGCTAAGGTGCCAAAATTCTGAGACTACGGCTAAGGGAGAGAAGCCCTAGCCAAGTCAATAGTCTCTTTTCACCTCAGCCTCGACCTTCACCTAACAGTTGCGGAGGAAATTGTGGCGGCGAAATTGATCGATGGGAAAGCATTGGCGCAGCAGGTCCGAGAGCGGTTGGCGGTCGATTCGGCGGCGGTCTTGGCGAAGACCGGCGTCAAGCCTGGGCTGGCGACGATCCTGGTGGGCGACGATCCGGCCTCGCATGTGTATGTGAAGAACAAGCAGAAGGCCTGCGAACTGGCCGGCATCTACGTCGATGACCACAAATTGCCGGCATCGACCACGCAGGCGGAGCTGCTGGCCTTGATCGAAAAGAAAAATGCCGATCCGAAGATTCACGGTATTCTGGTTCAGCTCCCTCTGCCGAAGCAGATCGACAGCCGGGTGATTCTCGAAGCGGTGTCGCCCGACAAGGATGCCGACGGATTCCATCCGTACAACTTCGGCAGATTGGTCGAAGGGCATCCCGTGTTCGAGGCCTGTACGCCGAAGGGCGTGATCAAAATGATCGAATCAGCCGGCGTGACGATCGAAGGCAAGCGCGCCGTCGTTTTGGGGCGCAGTAACATCGTGGGCAAGCCGCTGGCGCTCATGCTGCTCCAACGCAATGCGACGGTGACGATCTGCCACTCGAAAACGAAAGATCTTCCCGCCGTCTGCCGCGAAGCGGATCTGTTGCTGGTGGCGATCGGAAAGGCGAAGTTCGTCACGGCCGACATGGTGAAAGACGGAGCGATGGTGATCGACGTCGGGACGAATAAGTTGCCGGACGGCAAGCTCTGCGGCGATGTCGATTTCGAGTCGGTCAGCCAGAAGGCCGGGTGGATCAGCCCGGTGCCGGGTGGGGTCGGCCCTATGACGATCGCCATGCTGCTCGACAATACGGTGGAGTCGGCGAAGCGAAGCGCGGGAATGATGTAAGGGCGAGTCGAGGGGGATACTCCAGTGCTCGCCCAACGCGCGGTCTCAGAAGACCCTCGTTGGATGCGCGCAGTGCGGAGTATCCCTCTCACCTCGCCCAAAGGTGAGGAAGTAGAGAAGAAGAGGATGAGGGAAAAGGAATGAGCCGGGAGCCGAGGAGACTCAGGGAGGTATTGGATCAGGGCCGGTTTGCGGTCACGGTCGAGTACAACCCGCCGAAGGGCACGAACATCGCCGGCATTCTGGAAAATGCGAAGCGGCTCGTTGGCCGTGTTCATGGCGTCAATGTGACCGACAACACGGCGGCGGTGGTCCGAGCCGGCTCATTGCCGGTGTGCCGGCTCCTGTATGAAATGGGCCACGATCCGGTGATGCAGCTGACCTGCCGTGATCGGAACCGCATCGCCATGCAGTCCGATCTAATGGGTGCCCACATGCTGGGCATTCGCAATATTCTCTGCCTGACCGGCGACTATCCAACCGTCGGTGACCATAAAGAAGCCAAGCCGGTCTACGACTTGGATTCCGTACAAGTCATGCAGATGGTCCGAGGGCTGAACGAGGGCCGGGACTTGGCGGGCAATAAGTTGGACGGCGCGACGGACTTTACGATTGCCGCTGCAGCGACACCGGAGGCGGATCTGGTCGGGCCGGTGCTGGCGAAATTCGAAGTCAAGGTGAAGGCCGGAGCCAAGTTTTTTCAAACTCAGGCCGTCTATAACCCCCAGTTGTTCGCCAGCTTCATGAAAGCCGTGCGTCCCTTCAAGGTACAAGTGCTGGCCGGCATACTCTTGTTGCGCAATGCCAAGATGGCCGAGTTTATGAACGCCAATATTCCCGGCATGGCGGTGCCGCAGGAGATGATAGATGAGCTGCGCGCCGCCGGCGGCAAGTCGGAAGATGCCGGTGTCGAAATCGCGGTCCGCACGATCAAAGCTGTGCGTTCTCACTGCGACGGAGTCCATATCATGGCCATCAAAGGGATCCATCGGCTGGAAGAGATCATCACCAAGGCGGAACTCGGATGATGACCGTTCCGGATCTTGAGCGGTATAAGCGTGAACACAAGAAGGTGATCGTCGTGACGGCCTATGACGCGCTGTTCGCGCGCATGGTGGAGCAGGCCGGCATCGAGACGATCTTGGTGGGGGATTCCCTCGGTATCGTGGTTCAAGGAAAACGGAATACACTGGCAGTCACGATGGAGGACATGCTGTACCACACCAAGCTGGTGGCCGGTGCGGTGCAGAAATCATTGGTCATCGGCGACATGCCGTTCATGTCCTATCAGGCCGGTAAGGAAGAGGCGATACGCAACGCGGGGCGGTTTCTTCAAGCCGGCGCCCATGCCGTCAAACTCGAAGGGGGCGCGGTCATGCTGGATCGTGTTGACGCGATGACGCGGATGGGCATTCCTGTCGTGGGGCATCTCGGCATGACGCCTCAGTCCATCAATCAATACGGTGGATACAAAGTGCAAGGGAAGGGAAAGGATCAGGCAAAGGCGTTGGTCGCGGATGCAAAGGCGTTGCAAGCCGCTGGCGCTGTCGCCATCGTACTCGAAGCGATGCCGGCCAAATTGGCGCACACCATTACCGACCAATTGACGATCCCCACCATCGGCATCGGCGCCGGGCCGCATTGCGACGGCCAAGTGCTGGTGCTCTATGATTTGCTTGGGCTGTTCGACGACTTTGTGCCGAAGTTCGTCAAACCCTATGCGCATTTGAAAGCCGACGCGCTGCAGGCTCTTCGTCGCTACAAAGAGGAAGTCGAGCAGGGAAAATTTCCATCGGATTCAGAAAGCTACCACTAGGCGTCGCCGGCATCGTTTCCAGCTAGTTCATCCATCCGCATACTCGACTTGAAAGACTTTCCGATCTTCCAATCGCACCGCCGTGAGTTGTCGCCCCCAGACGCATCCGCTGTCGATGGCGAGGTGGTCGGGTTCCAGCTGAAGGCCCAGCGACGCCCAATGGCCGGTAATGATTATTGCGTCGGTGCTGCGGCGATCAGGGATGCGAAACCAGGGGGCGAAGCCGGCCGGGGCATTCTCAGGCGGCCCGGAAAAATTCGACAGCTCCCCACTCGGCGTACAGGTTCGCAGTCTGGTCAAGACGTGCGTGATGCTCACCAGCCGGTCCATGCCAGAGAGAGAAGGCGTCCACTGCGGCGTCGGACCGTGGAACAGCTGTTGGAGAAACATTCGATAGCCGGGTCCGGACAACACCGCTTCGACGTCCTGCGCACATCGCACCGCGTCCGCGATTGTCCATTGCGGCAACAGTCCCGCATGCACCATGAACAATTCGCCTTCGTGGTGATGTAACGGGACGTGTCGCAACCAATGAATCAACGCGGCGCGATCGTCTGCGGCGAGAACACCCTGAATTGTGTCTTTGGGCCTGAGCGCGACGATGCCTTCCGCGGCGGCGAGCAGAAACAGGTCATGATTACCGAGCACGGCGATCGCCCGATCGCCTAGACTCTTGATATAGCGAAGAACGCCCAGCGAATCGGGGCCACGATTCACCAGATCGCCGACGAACCAGAGTCGGTCGGATTCAGGGGTAAAGCGAATCCGTTGGAGCAGGCGCTGCAAGGCCTCATAACAACCCTGCACATCGCCGATTGCGTAGGTGGACATAATTCAGAGTGGGGCAGGAAATACCGATTTATGGGTATTTCGCTTCGATCTTGCTTGAAAGCCCCCCGCGTGCCGTGAAGGTGCCGGTGACTTTGGCCCATACAGGCCGGCAGGCATGCACGACATCCTGGAGGATCCGGTTCACGGCATTCTCGTAGAAGATGCCCAGATTGCGGTAGGCGTGGATGTACATCTTGAGAGCCTTCAATTCGAGGCATTCCTTGTCAGGCATGTAGTGCAGCGTAAT
>DASUMN010000233.1:0-17498 GCA_036277675.1 Nitrospira sp.
TGCACCAGCATGTCGTCCCACCAGGCTTCGGTGACGTCGCTGCCGGGGTCAGTGCCGAGAAACGCGACGTCGTCTTTCTTGATCGTCGGCCCGACGAGCTGAGGCTGGAATTTGGCCCGGTCGATGACTTCCTTGGTCGCATAGCCTCCAAGAATCCACGAGTCCGGGTCGGCCCGACGGGATTTGTAGGCTTTCAGCCCAAGCTTGAGATAGATAAAAATCTGCTGCTGGGTTGGATCTGCCACGCCGGACTGAGGCAGGCTGAGGGTCTTCTCGATGCGCTTCCGCCAATGGCGGTCGTCGTACCGAGACGTAACCAGCTGGAGCATTTTCTTTCCAATCTCAGCATCAAGCGGCATGGTGTTGCTCTAGACAGCACAGAACGAAGCTGGAGGGCATGTTCATCAGCCGAGGTGCTTCTTGAAAAATGTTTTTGTCCTGGACCACGCATCCTTGGCCGCTTCCGGCCGGTAGACAGAGGGATCGTTATCGCGGAAGAACGCATGCGGTGCGCCGGGATAGGTCTTGATCTCGCCAACTTTGCCGTGCTTCTTGAATGCTCCCGCCAGCCGCTGCACGTCCGCCTTGGTAATCCAGCCGTCGTCTTCTCCGTAAAAATAGAGCACGGGAGCCGATAGTTTTTGGAGCGGGGTGTCCGGATTCGGGACTTGGCCGTAAAATGGAACCGCCGCCTTGATATCCGCACTCACACAGGGCAGCAACAGGGCATAGGACCCGCCCATGCAGAACCCTGTCACCCCGATCCTTGTCCGATCAACCTCTGGGACCGACTTGATGTACGTCACGGTGGCAATCAAATCCTTGAGCCCATCCTCCTGCTTGAGGGTATTCATCAGCTTCCCTGCCTCAGCCGGATCGGTAGTGAGCGCATGGTTCAGCCGAGAGTACAGATCCGGCGCGATCGCGACGTACCCTTCCGCCGCATAGCGTTTGGCGACCTCCTTGATGTGGTCGGTGAGCCCCCACCATTCTTGAATGACAATGATGGCGGGCCGTTTTTCCTTGGTGACCGGAGCAGCGACGAACGCCTTCATACTGACCGTGCCGCTGAGATATTTCACTGAGGTTTCTCTGATCGATTCAGCCATGCTTTACCTCACTCGGAAAAGAGCATCTAGCTGATAGCGTATGGCGAATGGCAGGAAAAAGAACACGAGGTCCCTCTGCCATCTGGCCATCAGCCATTGGCTATATGCCATCGGCTTTCAATTGCCTGCGACCATCATTTCGGAGATCTTGAGCGTCGGGCTGGCGATGCGCCCGCGGAAAACCAGGTCGTTGCCGACCAATTCGATATCCTTCAGCATCTGTTTCAGATTGCCCGCGATGGTAATTTCTTCGACGGGGAAGGCCAGCTCGCCGTTTTCAATCCAAAATCCACAGGCCCCCCTGGAATAGTCCCCTGTCACCATATTAATGCCAAACCCGATCACTTCGGTCAGATAGAGTCCTTCTTTCACCGTACCGATAATCTCCATGGGCGTCTTCACGCCTGGCACCAAATAAAAATTGGTCGGCCCGACCGAGGGACTTTCCCCGACGCTCCGTGAGGCATTCCCAGTCGACGGAAGTCCCAGTTTCTTCCCCGAATAGGTATCGAGGAGATAGCTTGTAAGGACGCCCCGCTCAACGATCGTATTCTTCCGAGTGGCCAAGCCTTCGCCGTCGAATGGACGCGATCCTAATCCACCGACCATGCGTCCGTCGTCGTACACCGTGATCCGATCGGATGCGACGGTGTGGCCAAGTTGATCGAGCAGGAAGGACGCCCGCTTGTAGAGACCGTAGCCGGAGACGGCGCTGCACAAATTCGCTAACAGACTGCCGGCGGTCTCCTGATCGAACACGACCGGCACGCGCTTCGTCGCCACCCGCCGGGCACCCAATCGGCGAACCGCGCGCCGGGCCGCTTCCTGCCCAATCGATTCCGCGGAAGCCAATCGTGCAAACTTGTGTTGGACTTCGTACCAGGCATCACGCTGCATCGCACCGGTTCCGGTTTCGGTCGCAATCGGTGACACCGACAAGGAAAAACTTGAGCTCTGATACGATCCGACGAAACCGTGACTGTTGGCAAGCACCACCCGGCCAGACGACGAATCGAACTCCGCGCCTTCGGAGTTCGTGATCCGTGAATCGGCGGAAAAAGCCGCCGTCTCTCCGCGCTTGGCCCAATCGATCTGGGTCTCCGTGCCAAGCACCGTCTCATCATACAAATCGAGATCCGGCCGATCACCGGCCAACTGCGCCGCCTCCGGCAACCCAGAGACCGGGTCCTCGACGACAGCTCTCGCCAGCGTACAGGTCTCAGACACGAGCCGGTCAAGGGATGCTTTCGAAAAATCGGAGGTCGATGTGGTCGCCGAGTGCTTTCCCACGAACACGCGCAGACCAAGCCGCTTTTCTCTCGCCTTGGTCAATCGATCGACGGCGCCGACTCGCACCTGCACGGAAAACGTTTCGCCATCCGCCACAACGATGTCGGCCTCGGTTGCGCCGCATTGTTTGGCACAGGCGAGTACCTCTGCCGCCAATTGCGCATACCCGCTGTTCTCAGCCATGAGCGAGCGATCCGCCTGTTCCTTGTGCACAATGTCCATCCAAACTCCCTCATCAACCGTCACACGGCATTCGTTTCAGACTCTTCCTCTTCTTTCGATTGACGATCGACCGTTGACGACTGCCGTGCTGATCACCCTTGCGTTCCACCCACAGTGATTTCGTCGATCTTGACAGTTGGCAATCCAACCCCAACCGGAACCGACTGGCCGTCTTTACCGCACGTCCCGATGCCGTTGTCCAACTTGAGATCGTGCCCGACCATCGACACCTTGGTGAGAATCTCGGGGCCATTGCCGATCAACGTCGCCCCCTTGACCGGCTTCGTCACCTTGCCGTCTTCGATCAAGTAGGCTTCGCTGGCCGAGAACACGAACTTGCCGTTGGTAATATCGACCTGTCCGCCGCCGAATGAGACAGCATAGAGCCCCTTCTTGACGGAACGAATGATGTCGTGGGGATCCGATTCCCCAGCCAGCATAAACGTATTCGTCATGCGAGGTAACACGACGCTCTGATAGCTCTCACGCCGGCCATTGCCCGTCAGGGCGATGCCCATCAGGCGCGCGTTCAGTTTATCAGTGATGTACCCACGAAGGATGCCTTGTTCGATCAGGGTTGTCCGGCCAGTGGGCGTCCCTTCATCGTCCATGTTCAAGGAGCCACGACGAAACGGCAGTGTCCCGTCATCCACGATCGTGCAGACATCGGACGCCACTCGTTTCCCGATCAAGCTCGAAAAGGCGGACGTTTTCTTCCGGTTGAAGTCGGCTTCCAGTCCATGTCCGATCGCCTCGTGCAAGAGAATGCCGGGCCAGCCTCCGGCCAACACCACCGGCATCGCACCGGCGGGCGCATCAACAGCGGATAGGTTGAGGATCGCCTCACGCGCGGCTTCCCGCGCATAGTCGAGATGTCGATTCTGGTCACGATAAAACTCAAAGCCGACACGCCCGCCCCCGCCGAAGCTCCCGACCTGGCGATTGCCGTTCTCTTCGGCAATGCAGGTGATTTGCAGGCGAGACAATGGCTGCACATCGCCAACCAGGGTTCCGTCCGACGTCGCCACGGCTATAACCTTATATTCCGTATTGAAAGAAGCCATGACGTTCTTGATGCGAGGATCATAACGCCTTGCTTCGGTGTCGATTTCATTCAACAGCGCAACCCGCTCGGGCGTAGCGACATCGGCCTTGGCCCGCTCGATTGGATACAGATCCCTCGTCGGCCGTCTCTGCGCAGGCACCGGCACTGCGCGATCTCCCTTGGGCGAGTGGGCAATGTACCGTGCCGTGTCGGCCGCAATTTCCAAATCTCTTTTCGTCAACTCGTCGGAGTAGGCAAAACCGGTTTTTTCGCCGGCCGTCGCCCGGACTCCGACGCCTTGCGAGATGCTCTTAGCGGCACGTTTGACGAGCCCCTCTTCCATCGACACCGACTCCGAGACCCGCGACTCGAAATAGAGGTCCGCGTACTCCACATCGCGTACGTTGAGCCGGTCCAGCGCATGCTGGGCTTCGAGTTCCGTGATTCCGAAGGTGGCTAATTGAACGTGATCGGCCATAAATCGTATTGTCTCCGAGATTGCCGGGTGCCGCGAAGTATAGCCCATTCATTTCCGCAGCCGCAATGTGAGGCTGCGGGCCTGTCACCAGAAGCACGCCGTTCACCAGGAATCGTTTGACTTTCCCCACCCCCACCAGTAGACTCTTTTTATTCACGCCTCATCTGATAAGAAGGAACACGATCAAGAGTCTATGGCGCACCGTCTTGCCTCAAACCTCGACCAACTCTCAGAGCACGAACTAACCGCCAAGCTGGAGCCGGAGCTCTTGCCGAAACATGTCGCCGTCATCATGGACGGCAACGGGCGATGGGCGGAACTCCGCGGACTTCCCCGCATTGCGGGGCATCGGGAAGGCATCAACTCCGTCCGGGAAATGATTTCACAATGCCTGGAACTCGGCATCCAGGCCCTGACGATCTACGCGTTTTCCCAGGAAAATTGGAAACGCCCTACACAGGAAATCAGCGCCCTCATGGGCCTCCTGGAACACTATCTGTCTACTGAACGAGCCAGTTTGATCGAGCAACGTGTTCGCTTCCAGGCCATCGGTCGGCTTGAGCCGCTGCCCCAGTCGGCCCAGCATTGGGTGCGGACCACCGAACAGGAAACCGCCCATTGCGACAGAATGGTCCTGACCGTTGCGCTCAGCTACGGCGGCCGTGCGGAAATCGCCGATGCCGTCAAAGATCTGGTGACCGATGTCCACGCCGGTGTCATCCAACCAGACCGGATCGATGAATCGTTACTTCAACAATACTTGTATACCCATCCCCTTCCCGACCCAGACCTGCTCATTCGGACCAGCGGTGAAACGCGGATCAGCAATTTTCTCCTCTGGCAACTGGCTTATACGGAACTGTGTTTCACCCCGACACTGTGGCCGGACTTTCGCCGGCGTGAGTTCCTGCTGGCCCTCCTGGAATATCAAAAACGGGAACGCCGCTTCGGCAGGATTCTGAGCGCCGTTTCGTCGTAGTTTCTGTGGGAGCCTCCCCTGTCACCGATGTCACGACACACACCCCGACGCTTGTGACGACCCCCTCGACCGGCACCCGACGCTTCGACCTCCGGCGTGTTTATACCGCAGCCTTGCTCATTCCGGGCGTCTACGTCATCATCTGCCACCTTCCTCCTTTGGCCTTAACGCTCCTCTTGATGGTTGGCGGAGGCCTTGCCTTGCTGGAACTCTATCGCATCAGTTTTCCATCCCGCCCCAACCATGCGCTCGTCGTCACCGGATTGGCACTTTCCGCGCTGGTGTTGGTCCGGCATCACCTGTCCTTTGGCCTGACGGATCTGCTCGCGGTTGGAATAGTGGCTCTGCCGGCTGCCCTGTTGCTGTCGCCCGGCCCGGCTGAGCGCCGCATAAAGGATACGGCCATCACCGCGTTCGGCGTTATCTATGTTGGTCTGGCGTTGAGCACCGTGGCATCGACACGTGTGCTGGCTGGCGGTGAGTGGCTCGTGCTGTTCCTCGCGGTGGTCACATGGGCGGCGGATATAGGAGCCTATTATGCCGGCACCCTTTGGGGCAAACACCTGCTTGCGCCGAAGATCAGCCCGAAAAAAACCGTTGAGGGCCTATTGGGAGGCATCGGACTAGCCGTTGCTGCCGCCTTCCTGGCCCAAGTCTGGTTCGTCCCGCAGTTGCAACCGATGGACACGGTGATTCTCGGCGTGGTACTGACTGGAGCTGGGCTGTTCGGCGATCTCTGGGAATCGGCCATCAAGCGCTGCGTGGGAGTGAAGGATTCCGGCAGTATCTTGCCGGGCCACGGAGGGATGTTGGACCGAATCGACAGTCTCTTGTTCACCGCCCCCACGTTCTACTACTATGTCACCTTGGTTCGTGGCATCACACCGTCCCCATAACGAGGAGAGGATATGAAGTCCATCATCATCCTGGGTTCGACCGGATCGATCGGCACCAATACGCTCGATATCGTCCAGCGATTTCCCGAGGAGTTTCAAGTGGTCGGGCTGACAGCCGGCGGCAACGTCGACAAACTGGAAACACAAATCCGTTTATTCAAACCCAAGATGGTTGCCGTCTCGACCGAATCGTCTGCGGCCACGCTCCGAACCAGGTGCGCGGGACTTCCCGTCGAAATCCTGGCCGGAGAGGACGGGATCGCCCAAGTGGCCGCCATGCCTGGAGCGGAACTCGTGATCTCTGGGATCGTGGGTGCCGCCGGCCTTGTCCCGACCTTGGCGGCGATCCGCAGCGGGAAACATATCGCGCTGGCCAATAAAGAACCCATGGTCATGGCCGGCAAATTGATGCAGGACGAAGCCCACAGACACGGTGTCCGGATTTTTCCCGTCGATAGCGAGCACAGCGCCATTTTCCAATCCTTGGAAGGCCATCGGCTCGAAGACGTCCGCCGGCTGATTTTGACGGCGTCCGGCGGCGCCCTCTGGACGCTCACGAAAGAACAGTTGCACTCCGTGACGCCGGAACGCGCGCTCCAACACCCGAATTGGAAGATGGGTTCGAAGATCACCATCGACTCGGCGACCCTGATGAACAAAGGCTTGGAAGTCGTCGAAGCCCGCTGGCTGTTCGGCATCTCCGAGTCCCGCATCGATGTCCTCGTGCATCGGGAGAGTATCATTCACTCCCTGGTCGAATATGAGGACCGATCGATGATCGCCCAACTCGGTTTGCCCGACATGCGGACACCCATTTCGTACGCGATGCGGTATCCGGAACGAATGCCGCTGGATTTGCCGTCGCTGGATCTGACCGAGGTAGGTAAACTGACGTTTGCCAAACCCGACCATGACCGGTTCCCCTGCCTGAACCTCGGCTATGAATCGCTTCGAGTCGGCGGGACTATGCCGGCCGCCATGAATGCCGCCAACGAAGTCGCCGTCGAGGCGTTCCTCAACGGCGGCGTTCGTTTCGTCGAGATCGCCGACGTCATCCGCAGCACGATGGATGCCCACACGCAACGGGAGATCACCGGGCTCGATGACGCCCTGGAAGCGGATCGCTGGGCACGAGAGAAGGCCGAATCGTTGGTCCACGCCTTGCCGCGCTGATAAGTATCATTTTGCATTCTGCCCAATCGATGTTAGAGTAACCCCCAGCACGTTCAACAGGAGATCGTCACGATGTTCTCCGCCTTCGCCTGGTCCCCCGACACCCTCTGGCTTTTGATGCAAAAAGCCGGATGGTTCCTCCTCATGATAGGGGTGCTCATCGCGTTCCACGAGCTCGGCCATTTCCTCGCGGCCCGCTGGGTTGGTGTGAAAGTCCTGAAGTTTTCTCTTGGGTTTGGCCCCAAACTGATGGGGCGCCAGGTTGGAGAAACCGAGTACTTGCTCTCCGCCGTGCCGCTGGGAGGCTACGTCAAACTGTTCGGTGAAGACGAGACCGAAGCGACGACACCGGAAGATCGCAGACGCTCCTTCGTGCATCAAGGGCTGTGGGGCAAGGTGCTCATCGTCGCGGCAGGACCGGGCTTCAACTTCATCCTCGCTTATCTGATATTCGGTACTTGGCTCGCTTTAGGAGGTGGCTTACCGACATCAGCGATCGGTTCTTTGATGCCGGACATTGAGGCCCTGCGTCCGGACTCGCCAGGGTACATAGCTGGATTGCGAGTGGGAGACCGCGTTCTTCAAATAAATCAAAAAGAAGTGACGATTCGCAATGAAGTGTTTGACATCATCGAAAAAAGCCAAGGCATGCCTCTTGTAGTAGAGGTCCGCCGAAAATCCGAGGTGCTGACGTTCGAGGTGACTCCTCAGGCCATCGCTCCCAACGGGACGAAGCAGAAAGACCCCCACTACACCATTGGGATTGAGGAGCCTGCACCGGTCATTATGCAACTCACTCCCAAGTACCCTGCGGCTGAAGCAGGGATTCGGGAAGGCGACCGGATTGAAGGCATCAATGGGGAACCCATCTATACCTGGGTTCAGATGACCAAGATCATACGGGACAACCCCAATAAGCCGTTACAGCTTGATATCAACCGAAATGGGCAACGCATCGCCATCCAGATTACCCCGCGCCTTGAGCAAGAAACGGTCGATGGGAATGTGCGGGAGATCGGACGGATCGGGGCAGGTCCCGGCCAAACGTTATTGCATTCATCCACACCTCTTCTGGCAGTCACTGACGGCCTCAAGGCAACCTGGTCATGGACGGAGTTCACCATCGTTTCCCTCTACAAGTTGATTACCGGAGATATCTCGCGAAAGAACATCGGTGGCCCTCTCATGATCGCCAACGTGTCCGGTGAAGCGGCGGAGAAGGGGCTCTCAAGTTACATCTTCTTAATCGCATTGCTCAGCATCAACCTTGGCGTGCTCAATCTGCTGCCCATCCCCATCCTCGATGGAGGACACTTGCTCTTTTTCTTGATTGAGGGCATCCTGCGCAAGCCGATCGGCGAACGCCAACGCGAAGTCGCACAGCAGGTAGGGCTGTTTCTGCTGGTTGGTGTCATGATCTTCGCCTTCTGGAACGACTTGGAGCGTATCTTTTCCCGCTGAGCCTCGATGAAAACCTCTCAACTGCTCATCCCCACCCTGCGGGAAGATCCCGGTGAGGCAGAAACCGTCAGCCACCGGCTCATGTTGCGCGCCGGGTTGATCCGGAAAACAGCGGCCGGCATCTATACGTATCTCCCGCTCGGTCTGCGGATCATTCGCAAGATCGAACAGATTATCCGTGAAGAAATGAACCGAGCCGGAGCCCAAGAATTGCTGATGCCCATCGCCTCCCCCGCCGAATTATGGAAAGAAACCGGGCGCTGGGAGTACTACGGCAAGGAACTGCTGCGCTTCAAAGACCGACACGAGCGGGATTTCTGCCTCGGTCCAACGCATGAAGAGGTGATTACCGACCTCTTCAGGCGCGAGGTACGCTCATATCGCCAGCTGCCGCTGAATTTCTATCAAATCCAGACGAAGTTTCGTGATGAAATTCGCCCCCGGTTCGGCCTCATGCGCGGACGCGAGTTCATCATGAAGGACGCGTACAGTTTCGATACCGATGACGCCGGCGCCAAGATCAGCTACCAAAAGATGTACGACGCCTATACCAGAATCTTCACGCGGTGCGGCCTGACGTTCCGCGCGGTCGAAGCGGATACAGGGCTGATCGGCGGCGACGTCTCGCACGAATTCATGGTCCTGGCCGAAACCGGAGAAGCGACCGTGGTCTACAGCGACCAGGGCTCCTATGCCGCCAACCTTGAGCGGGCGGAAGTGCTGCCTCCATCGAGCCTCGATGAGGAACCGCCTCGCCCATTGACTCCCGTGGCGACCCCGCAATGCCGGACAGTGGAAGAGGTCACGGCGTTTTTAACAATTTCTTCCAGGCAGTTGGTGAAAACGCTCCTCTATAGAGCAGACAAAGACATTGTGGCCGTCCTTATTCGCGGGGATCACGATCTCAATGAGGTCAAACTGGCTAGGCTGCTACGCGTGACGGAAGTCCAGCTGGCCGATCCGGACACCGTGTCACGCGTAACGGCTGCACCCGTTGGATTCGCCGGCCCGATCGGTTTGACGGGCGTGCGCATCCTGGCGGATCACGCCATCCATGTGATGAGGAATGTGGTCGTGGGGGCAAACCGAGCCGATACGCATTATGTCGATGCCAATTGGGACCGAGATTTCACGGTGGATCAGTTTGCGGATCTTCGCAACGCGCAGGCCGGTGACCCCTCGCCGAGGGGGCCTGGGTCCTTGACGCTCGCCAAGGGCATTGAAGTGGGACAAGTCTTTCTGCTGGGAACAAAATACAGTACGAGCATGAATGCGACAATCCTCGACGATCAGGGAAAGGAACGCCTTGCGATTATGGGCTGTTATGGCATCGGAGTCGGCCGCACTGCAGCGGCGGCGATCGAACAAAACCACGATGAGAAGGGTATTATCTGGCCGCTCCCGATCGCCCCATTTCATATCCATCTTTTGCCGGTGAGCCAATCAGCAAAAACCGCTGACGCGGTGGCGCGCCTCTATACCGACCTGTCGGTCGAAGGCTTTGAGGTCTTGTGGGACGACCGCGACGATCGCGCCGGCGTCAAATTCAACGACGCCGACCTGATCGGAGCTCCATTCCAAATCGTCATCGGCGACAAAGGGCTGGCTGACGGGGTGGTGGAACTCAAAGTTCGGCGGAGCGGAGTGAAATCTCGTGTCGCGCCGTCGGATATCGTTGCGCATCTCCGCAGATTATCCGGCGATACCGGCCTGATCCTGCCTGCTCGCTCCACCTCCTGCACATAGCTCGTTCGCGGATAGTTCGCTCCTTCTCGTGCGGCCACCAGCGGGCCTCGGAGAAATTTGCTTTTCCTTGCCTTCCCGCACTATTGGGCTAGACTGAGACTCGGCTCTCGATTTCGGCACGCGTTGCGGCCTCCCTCTTGAGATGTCAGACCGCACGGCAGCGCAGCCCACCAGACGGAGCGCAGCAAACATGCAGGCAAAACCCATCCCTCACAACCTTCAAGAATTGCAGCTCAAGGCCGACCATGCCGAGCATGTCAAGAAAATCATCGCGCAGATTAGCGCCGCCACGAACCTCGATCAGATTCTCCTGGACCTTCATAAAGATATTCTCAGCTCATTCGACGCCGAAGATTTGACCCTCTTTGCGTTCGACTCCGAGAAAAAAGAGATTTTTTCGAAAGTCCCTCACCTTGACTCCGTCGAAGAACTCCGCATTCCCATCACAGAACAGAGTCTGGCCGGTTTCTGCGCCAAATACCTGCGACCGGTGAACATCGTCGATGCCTACAACGTCATGGAACTGCGGACGATCCACCCATCCCTCATCCATGACAGTACCTACGACAAGCGCACCGGATTCAAAACCAAGCAGGTCCTGACCTATCCCATCGTCGCCGACAACAAATACCTGATGGGAGTCCTTCAGCTGCTGAACAAGAAGAATGGGATTCGTTTCACGAGAAAAGACGAAGAATCCGTCGCCGAGATCACCAAGGCACTTGGCATCGCGTTCTTCAACCTCAGGAACACCGCCAAAAAGAACCCTACGAAGTTCGATCTGCTCCTAAGCAGCAATCGTCTCACTCAGAATGATCTGGACGCCGCAACCGCCGAATCACGTAAAGGCCTCAGTGACCTCGAGAGCATCTTGATCGAGAAATACAAGGTCCCTAAAGTCGACCTGGGGAAATCGTTCGCACAATTCTATAAATGCCCCTATATCGAATATAGTGAGCGCACACTCGTCGACATCGATCTGCTCAAGAATCTCAATATCGATTACTTAAAGAAGAACCACTGGATGCCGCTCAAGCGGGACCGGACGGCGATCGAAATCTTGACTGACGACCCAGGCAATCTCGACCGGGTCCAGGACATCAAACGGACATTTCCCGGCCTCAACATCCGTTTCGCCATCAGTCTGCGCCGCGATATCGCGCAATTCCTCGGCTCCTCGACCAGCCAGTCCGACGGAGGAACGCGCAAACTCGACGAAAATGTTTCCGACATCCTCGGCGAGCTCGTCACCGAAGCCCAAGCCGAAGCGATGGAGGATGCCTCCTCAAGCGGAGGATTGGATGAAAACGACAGTGCGATCGTACGCCTGGCCAACCAAATCATCGCCGATGCCTACCGGCAGAGCGCGTCAGATATTCATATCGAGCCGTATGGTGAAAAGCGTGAGACCCTGGTCCGGTTCCGGGTGGATGGCGACTGTTTTGAGTATATGAAGATCCCGCAAAGCTATCGGCGCGCAATCGTCTCCCGGCTCAAGATCATGGCCAATTTGGACATCGCCGAGCGGCGCAAACCCCAAGACGGCAAAATCAAATTCAAGCTCTCCGAATCAAAAGAAATCGAGCTCCGCGTCGCGACACTTCCCACCGCCGGGTACAACGAGGATGTGGTGATGCGTATTCTGGCCGCCAGTGAGCCGCTGCCGCTCGACAAAATGGGATTTTCCGATCGAAATCTCAAAGCACTCAAGGAGATTTCTGAGAAGCCCTACGGTATTATCCTCTGCGTAGGACCCACTGGATCAGGAAAAACGACCACCCTACACTCCGTCCTCGGCAACATTAACACACCCGACATCAAGATCTGGACGGCGGAGGATCCGGTCGAAATCACGCAATACGGCCTGCGCCAGGTGCAAGTTCAGCCCAAGATCGGAGTCACATTTGCGGCTGCCATGCGTGCCTTCCTCCGCGCAGACCCGGATGTCATCATGGTCGGCGAAATGCGAGATAAAGAAACGGCCGACACAGGCATTGAGGCGTCGCTCACCGGGCACTTAGTGCTCAGCACATTGCACACCAATAGCGCGGTTGAAACGGTCACCCGCCTCCTCGACATGGGTTGCGACCCATTTAGCTTCGCTGATGCGATGCTCGGCGTGCTGGCGCAACGCCTGGCCCGGCGTGTCTGCAAAGATTGCAAGGAACAATATACCGGAACGAAGGAAGAGTACGAAGCACTCCGATTGGCCTATGGACCAGACCGCTGGGACAAGCTCGGCATCAAACAAGACAATACGTTCAAACTCTTCAGAGGCAAGGGCTGCGAGGTCTGCAATCGCTCCGGTTTCAAAGGGCGCGTCGCCTTACACGAACTGCTGCTTGGCTCGGACCAGATCAAACGAATGGTCCAGCAAAAAGCGCGCACCGAAGAGATGCTTAAAGTCGCTCTGGATGAGGGCATGACGACGCTGGTTCAAGACGGAATTGAAAAAGTCCTTCAGGGACACACGACCTACAAGGAAGTCAAAGCCGTTGCGATCAAGTAAGCGGAGCACGAGCAGCCTCGTTTCACCCCACGGGCAATATCACCGAACGAAACCACTACCGCGGACCCTTCACGCAGTTGATCCCCTTCCTCCCGCGCACACAATTCTGTAGAATCGGCCTGCGGCGCCGCATGTACTGCCAGGCCTTACCATGAACCATTCCCGTCTTTTAGCCAGCCTGACAGTCTTGCTTCTGTCAGGCTGCGAAACCACCGACAAGACGCTCTCGACAGCGGAGCGCATGCTCCGATCCACGACGGGACGCACGGTGATCGACCTCGCGCAAGGCAAAGATCCCAAGCAAATCCTGAAAGAGCGCGCGGAGGTGTACCAGCGCAACCCTGAAGCGGCAATACGGGATCTGCGGGCTATCCAGCGTGATTTTGAAACCCTCATGGCAGCCTTGACGGGAAAAGTCCGAAACACTTGGGGTGAGAAAGAAATCAAGATCCCGGAACGAAAACGGTATGTGAAATACACGCAGAACTATATGAGCCGAGCTATCGTCGATTTTGACAAAGGCACCGTGCACGTCGAAACACTCGACAACAAGCAGCCGAAGGACAGCTTGAAGAACGCCATCGTCACAACACTCCTGACACCCAACGATCCCAGGGCCGTCGATCTTTTTTCAGACAAGGCCGTGTCCCTCACGAATGACCAGGATCCGTACCTCCTGGGACTCGTTACCGACCAGCAAGGCAAGGCGATCAGAACACCGGAAAGCGCCGAGCGATTTGCCGACTATCTGATCGAACAGCAGGCCAAAACACGCATCGTCGATTTGAACGGAGGCTCCAAGACCGCGCTGTATACCACCATTTCAATGGTTGCCAACTTCAGCAACCGGCAGGCAGAGAAATACCGCCCCGCTGTCACACGATTTGCCGAACACTACAAGATCAGCCCCAGTCTCGTCTTTGCCGTGATCAGGACGGAGAGCAACTTCAATCCCTTCGCTGTGAGCTCGGCTCCCGCTTACGGTTTAATGCAACTTGTCCCAAGCAGCGGAGGCCGTGATGCCTATCGCAAAGCCAAAGGCCAAGACACGGCGCCTTCCCGCGACTACCTCTTCGACCCCGAGAACAATATCGAGCTGGGCATCGCCTATCTTCATGTCCTCTCCTATGACCAGTTGGACCAAATCGAGAATCATGTCTCGCGCGAGTACTGCGTGATCTCCGCGTACAACACCGGTTCACGCAACATGTACAAGGCGTTTTCCGCGGACTCCGTGGATGCGGTCAACCGGATCAACGGGCTCGAGCCTCCCGCCGTCTATGACCGATTGCGCACCAAGCTTCCCTATCAGGAGACCAGAGACTATCTGGCCAAGGTTGTGACGTTTCGCAAGCAATTCATCGCCTCGGCAGAACGTGCGCCCTGAAATGCTAGGGCTCGACCAATTGAATACTGGAGAATGATGCAGAGGTATCGGCCAGACACAATCTATCCAACCGCAGAGGTCATGGCGCAGCAACAACGGAAGGGATCGAGAGTCGGTCCATGAACGTTTGGAGACGGGTGTCAGCTGCCGACGACACGCCTTGGAATTCTATTCCATAAGTCTGTTCCTTCCCCCACCGCACTGTCGCAATCTCAATGAAGGTCGACGCTGCCTGATTGGGCAATCGCAGATTGATGGCGACTCGATCGCCTGGACTGATCAGCGCCTGAGTCATCACCCGTGCACCTTTCGCCGACACATCATACACAACGCCCAAGCCTCCCTCGTCAAAAGCTCGCCATTGTTTTAACCCGACCAGAGCGAGGGAGCATGGGAACGGTGCCAAGACGCGAACACGGGGATGCCGGCGCAATTGCACGGAGGTCGTGGCCTGGGTTGACGATCGACGTATCGTCTCCATCTCGCCTTAGTCCTTTCTCCTTGTCGTAAGCCCCATAAACTTAGTCAGCCGGCTCAGAGAAGCCTGAGAAATCTTGCGGAAGGCGAGTCCATAACTTTGGTCTCTTGTCCACCGGACCGTCGCGGCGGTAATCCTGGCCGGTGCGATTTGTTTCGGCAACCGCAGGGTGAGTCCCACCACATCCCCAGGTTTCATCTCGGCTTCGGTGCTCACACGTACACCGTGCAACGAAAGATCGTACACGACTCCGACACCTTCGTCCGGCACGCGAAGCCAACCCCGGATGTTGGACTCCAATCGTGTGAGCGTACAGCTGAACGGTGTGGAGACCCTGACTCTGGGATGGCGACGGAACGTATTGAGATTGGATCCGTGATGATGCGTCGTCTGCATGCGACACCGGCCTTGTGAGCATCACTCTACCTCACAAGGCCGGGTTCGCGTACCGATTTTAGATTTTACGCACCTATTGCTGGTGGGCACCGCGATCGGATCGGCCGGCTGATACGCCTCTGTAATGCGGACGGCGCCCAGCGAACCGGTGGCGAGCCGAAGACGGTCGTTCACCGCTATTCGACGCACTGTCTCGCACATGAGTCCGAATGGCCGGCGCTGGATCAGCACTGCCAGGGGCAAGCGGAACCGCATGTCCCAACAGACGCTCGATGTCTCTAAGCTGCTCCCGATCTTCTCTTGTGACAAAACTCGTCGCCCGCCCAGTGGCTTTCATCCTCGCCGTTCTTCCAATTCTATGCACGTAGTCTTCCGGGCAATTGGGTAAGTCGAAGTTGATCACATGGCCGATGTTCGCCACATCGATCCCGCGGGCGGCGATGTCCGTTGCCACCAGCACACGGAACGTTCCTCGTTTGAACCCTTCCAGGGCGGAACGCCGTTGAGACAAACTCCGATCGCCATGCAGCACGGCCACCCGATGTCCTGCTCCTCCCAACATACGCCCTAATCGATCGGCTCGATGTTTCGTCCTCGTAAAGACAAGCGCCGTATCCTTATCTGATCCTAACAACGACAAGAGGAGGTCGCCCTTGGCGTCATGCGCGATATGATGAACCGCCTGCGTAATCCCATCGGCCGTTGTGGCGGATGGAGTGACCATCACGCGCACCGGGTCGTTGACGCTTGCCTGAACCAACCGTGCCAGGTCTCCCGGCAATGTGGCTGAAAACAGCAGCGTTTGCCGTTCCTCCGGCAGCGCATCGAGAATCTGATTGATTTGTGGCGCGAATCCCATGTCCAGCATCCGGTCGGCCTCGTCCAGAACCAGAATCTTGATGGCAGACAACAGAATCGTGCCATTCCACATGTGATCTAACAATCGGCCTGGGGTCGCCACCAACACATCTGGGCGTTGCCGTAAACCTCGCACTTGAGCCTGCATATCCGCCCCTCCCACAATCAGGGTCGCCGACACACGGCGGCTGCGTCCAAGCTTTTCGATCGTCGTGAGAATCTGCAGCGCCAATTCTCTCGTCGGAGCCAAGATCAATGCTTGGGGATGTCCCTTTGGGAGACCTGCAAGACGCTCGATCATGGGGATGACAAACGCGGCTGTTTTTCCGGTGCCGGTTTGCGCGCATCCGATCACATCGCGTCCGGCAAGAGCCGGAGGAATCGCTTGCGCTTGGATGGGTGTCGGCGCGGTAAACCCCGCGGCTGCCAAATCCCGCAAGAGGGTTTCAGACAGGCCAAGGGCGTGAAAATAACTATGAACAGACGTATCCACTACACTATCCTTTCAGTTTGATCGCATTAAGACGGGATCAGAGAACCGAGGGGAGAAACAACCGGGAAGGGTGCCACTCCTGACTGGACCTGGTCGCGATGCGATCGCGAAGTCCGTTATGATTGAAGCATCCTCTTCGCCGGACCACTACGAAGCAAATGTGGCTACACCATACAGCATGCCGAAGCCGGCGTCAACCTCTCGATCGAATCCATCCACAACCATACCGTCGCTCAATAGCGGCCCTTTGGCACCAGTACGGCGGATGTGAGCTCTCGATAGAGCCGATGGAACCCTTCCGTGGTCAGCTCTGGATCCTGCAATTTAGTGAGCGCATCTCGGTCGATGGGGTATTCCACGGTGTCATCGTAATTCGACGAAGCGATCGTAATGAATCTGGGAGGAAATAAGCGTTCCGGTAGCAGGATGCCGATCCCATGATTGTATTTCAGCGCTAACCGGATAGCTTCCCTGGCCTTATCGGCGGGCACATCTCGGCCTAAACCAATATTCTGCGGAGGTTGCCCTCGTTTGGCGAATTGAAAATGCACGTTGGCCATCCCCGCCTGGGTAAACTCTTCTTTCAGAGCAACCACTTGATCTCGGTATTCATTCGCAAGCACCACCTCAACACGGCTTACAGGCGGGAGTGGCGCGACCTCCTCGTCCGCTACGCTCGAAACAGGGCTACCGGCGCCTATCAATCCAATCAACAGGCACATTGTCAGTAGAGGGACGGGACGAGTCATTGTTGGGCTGTCATGGATAAGGGGGGAAAATTTAAAGATTGTTAACACAATGCTGGGCAGCGGTGGCGGTGCCCCCTTCAAGGAGACACCGCCACCGGATACACTACTGCGCGGTGAACGAAGTCGTAGACACCACACCTTCGTCCATCTGACCTTCCGCCGTCTTGGTTGCCGGAACCTGCGGCATTAAGGACTTAATGCGCTGGTCTCCGACTGGAAGGACTTTGAA
>DASUMN010000234.1:0-2138 GCA_036277675.1 Nitrospira sp.
TCTTGATCCGCAGCGGAACCGAGTGGCGACCCATCATCGAAATATGCGCGGCGGTACCATTCCCCGTCCCATCCATCCCGCTCGATCGCGGCCTTCAATGTACTCACATGGAGCCGCCACGCTTCAGCTCGAACACGCTCCCCGCGCTGAGCCGCCACCTTGGCAAATTCCCAGAGCACCGTATGCAGAAACCAGCCAAGCCAGACGCTTTCCCCTTTGCCCTGGTGGCCGACTCGGTTCATCCCGTCATTCCAGTCTCCGGTCCCTATGAGCGGAAGGTCATGACTGCCGAGAACGAGGCTGCGGTCCAACGCACGCGCACAATGTTCAAAGAGGGAGGCCCGCGTCTGAGACACACGTGGCTCAAAATAGGATTCATGTTGTCCCTCGGCCAACACCGGGCCCTCCAGAAAGGGCACCATTTCGTCCAACACGCTCGTGTCGCCCGTCACTTCAAGAAATTGGATCACCGCGTAGGGCAACCAGAGCAGATCGTCAGAAATGCGGGTCCGTACACCGCGTCCTGATGGAGGATGCCACCAGTGCTGGACGTCGCCCTCGACAAACTGCCGCGCGGCCGCCCGCAGCAAATGGTCGCGCGTGACATCGCGTGCCGCCACACTCAGAGCCATGACATCTTGTAGCTGGTCGCGAAACCCATAGGCCCCGCTCAATTGGTAGAATGCCGCACGTGCCCAAACGCGACAGGCCAGAGTTTGATAAAGCACCCAGCGATTCAACAGGACGTCCATGGCGCGTTCTGGTGTACGGACCTGTACGACACCCAATACCTCGTCCCATCGGCGGAGCACCTCACGCAAAAGGGCATCCACGTCCGCCCCACGGTAGCGATGCAGCAGCCGCCGAGCTTGCTCTCTCTCCCCTGTCTGCCCAAGAAACCAGATAATCTCGGCGCGCTCGCCTGCTTCCAACACAATCGACAGTTGAAGAGCCGCACAGGGGTCGAGACCGGCTCCGACCTTTCCGGATAACGCGCCTCCCGTTTCCAACGCCAAAGGATGATCGAACGTCCCGTGACGGCCGAGAAAGTCCGTGCGATCACCGGTCCACGAGGTGTGCGATCCGGCAAGATCGGTAAAGGCGATGCGTCCAGCGAATTCGCCCCCTAGCATGCTGCGCGCAAACAGTGCTCCGGTCTCCACATCGATCTCCGTGATGATGTAGGGCGCGGACTCACTGCGGGAGTTCCCCAGGACCCACTCGACATACGCCGTGACCGAAAAGCGCCTCAAGCGGCCAGACCTATTCTGCAGTGTCAGCCGAGAAATTTTGATTGGATCTTCAGGCGGCACGAATTGCAGCAATTCGGCCAGGACACCGTGCGAACCATGGTGGAAACGGCTATAGCCCTGGCCGTGACAGGCCACGTAGGGGGCCGGATCCTCGCGAATCGGCAGCGCCGTCGGACTCCAGACCTCTCCGGAATCGTCATCGCGGATATAGAGCGCTTCTCCCGACGGATCAGACACCGGATCGTTCGACCAGGGCGTCAGCTGATTCTCGTGGCTGTTCAGCGACCAGGTAAACCCGGAACCGGACTCCGACACAAGAAATCCAAACGAGGGATTCGCAACGACATTGACCCAGGGTCGTGGCGTCCGCAGTCCTTCGCCGAGAATCGTGACATATTCGCGCCCATCATCTGAGAAGCCGCCCAAGCCGTTAAAGAATTCGAGCTCTCGTTCAGCCATGGGCACATCCAGGCGTCTGCCCGGACGCGGTGAAGATGGGATCGTCGACGCCGCACGGCTCCTGCGCGGTAAGCGAGTGACCTGCTCCGCCAACGTGCCGCGCCGAGCAAGCAGAACGACACGAGCGACCTGCTGCAGCAGGATCTGATCCTGTGCGGAGAGCAGGTCGGTCCGCAGAAGATAAATACTGCCTCGCGCCCCACCGGCGTCCGGGCAGAGGCGCAGCCGACTGCCACGCACAAGCCCTTCCAACGAACCTTGCAACCCCTGCTCGTAGGACGAAGCCTTCTCATTCAGGATGATCACATCAGTCGAGAGTTGCCTCATTCGCCAGTATTCATGCGCTCGGAGTAATTGCCGGACGATGTCGACATCGTCCGCTTTCTCGATGCAGGCCAACACGATGGGTAGATCGCCTGAGATGCC
>DASUMN010000235.1:0-4132 GCA_036277675.1 Nitrospira sp.
CTCACACCGGAGACGATCTTTTCAGTAACGCCACACTCAGCATCCTTCGTACCGGTTTATCAAAATATTGCGATGCGATATATGCCGCACCCGAAGACAACAGTAGTGCCAGCAGGAAACCTTCTACAACGTTCAAGGTAGAGACCATAACCACACGGCCAAGTACGGCAATCAGAAACATATGTATCAAATACAGCGGGTATGAGATTTCGCCACCAACTACGGCTGCGGAAATCATCCAACGAGGTGATCGATTGAAATGCGCCTCCGCACATAAACAGACCATCACGCACACACCTGCAGGCAACCCCCAATAGACAAACCTCGGCAAATCCAGATTGCTGATCCACAGCGTACAATAAAAAGCGACTGGCACGGCAACGGCAAAGGCCAGCACAACTCCATACGGCACACGATCAAGAAAGGCTTTCCTTGTTCGATACAACACTGCCAGGGCCATTCCTAAAATAAATTCCAACACAATACTATCGGAATAAAAGAAGAGGGTGGCTGTGCTGTCAAGCGGAAGCAGGTTTGTCATCACATAGGCACACACGATCAGCAGCGAGCTGATAACCTCTCTGCATGAGTGATTGATCCGCATGGCCACATAAAACACCAAGTAGAACCAGATTTCATAATTCAGCGTCCAGCCCATCGGCAGAATCGGAGAGAATCGCAGCGACTCGGTCCACCACGGGATAAACAAGAGTGACGCCATGATGTGAGTCACGTCCCATTTCACATGACGAAGGAGATGCGGAGCACCATATGCAATGGCCACGATGACACACGTGAAGAACCAATACAGTGGGACGATTCGCACGAGTCTTCTGGTGAAGAAATGTTCTCGGTCGTCCTGAGTAATATGAGAAATGATGAAGCCGGAGATCACAAAAAAGACATCAACACCAAACTCACCAAATGGTGGAAGCCCTGAGAACTCCTGTATCGAGTGGTAGGATACGATGAGCGCCGCAGCCACAAACCTTAGCAGTTGAAGACTGGCAATCATGGACACACATGAGCTCTTTAGCTCATTCTCAACCAAATCTTATTCCTCTAACATGTTACCATTCCTTGAAGATGAGAAAGACGGCTCCCACCATTAAGGCGAATCCCGCGAGATAGTTCCACTTGAGCGGCTCTTTTAAATACAGGACCGAAAAAACACAAAACACGACGAGCGTAATGACCTCTTGAATCGTTTTGAGCTGGGCCGCCGTAAATCCATAGTGCCCGATCCGATTGGCCGGTACCTGCAGGCAGTATTCAAAGAACGCGATCCCCCAACTGACCACAATCGCCATCCACAACGGTGAGTCCTTGTACTTGAGATGTCCATACCAGGCAAATGTCATGAAGATGTTGGAGATGGTTAACAGCAGAATCGTGTGCATGGGCCTCCTGAGAAAAGAGCGTATGGCTTATAGCAGATGGCACAAGCGCTCATCTGAATGAACTGGCTGTTGACCGTCGGCGCCATCAACCTCTTATACTCCTTCACTCTTTCAGGCGGGCAGAAGGGATGAGCATGAAGGTTTCGCCGTCGCGCCAGTAGCCAGCCATGGACAATGACCATGCTGGGCGCCGTTCCGTCAGTTGTTCCGATAAGGCGCACAGCCAATCGCAAGGAGACGAGGGGTACCGGAATTCATCGCATGACGGCGATTCCGGAATGCTCACCCTTCTACCCGGCTCACCCGACGCCCGACTCTTTCAACACCTGTCCCGTATACGACCGTTTCGACTTCGCGATGTCCTTGGGCGGCCCTTCCGCCACAATCTCGCCGCCGCGGTCCCCACCTTCCGGCCCCAAATCGATGATCCAGTCGGCGTTCTTGATCACATCGAGATTGTGTTCGATGACCAAAACCGTATTGCCCGCTTCAACCAAGCGATCCAGCACCTCAAGCAACCGCTGCACGTCGGCGAAATGCAGACCGGTCGTGGGCTCATCGAGGATATACATCGTCCGCCCCGTCGCCCGCTTCGACAGCTCACGCGACAACTTTACCCGTTGCGCTTCGCCGCCTGAGAGCGTCGTGGCCGACTGGCCCAGCTTCACATAGTGCAGCCCCACATCGTGGAGCGTCTGCAATTTGGCCTTGATCAGCGGAATGTGCTCGAAGAACTCCAGCGCATCGTCCACCGTCATGTTCAACACATCGGCGATGCTCTTGCCCTTGTGCAGAATCTCCAACGTCTCCCGGTTGTAGCGCTGCCCTTTGCAAACCTCGCAGGTGACATAGACATCGGGCAAGAAATGCATCTCGATCTTGATGAGGCCGTCGCCCTGGCAGGCTTCACAGCGCCCGCCTTTGACGTTGAAACTATACCGGCCCGGCTTGTACCCCCGCACGCGCGACTCTGGCAAATTAGAATAAAGATCGCGGATATAGCCGAACAAGCCCGTGTAGGTAGCCGGATTGGACCGTGGCGTGCGGCCGATCGGTGATTGGTCGATGTCGATCACTTTGTCAAGCGCCTCGACGCCCTTGAGTTCCTTGCACCCGTCGATTTTGGGTTTCTTGTGATAGAGCAGCTGCGAAAGCGAGTGAAAGAGCACTTCCAACACCAACGTACTCTTGCCGGACCCCGAGACACCGGTGACACAGGTCAGCAGGCCCAGCGGAATCTTGGCCGTCACATTTTTGAGATTGTGTTTCTGCGCATTCACGACGGCGAGAAAGCCCTTCGGCTTTCGCTGCCTCCGCGGCACGGCGACGGCCTCGATACCGCACAAGTATCGGCCTGTCAGCGAGTTCGGATCGGCCATGACCTGCTGCGGCGTGCCTTGCGCGATCACGTGACCGCCATGTGATCCGGCGCCGGGCCCCATGTCCAGAACATGATCCGCCGCCTGCATCGTTTCCGCATCGTGCTCGACCACGACGACCGTGTTACCGAGATCCCGCAGGCGCAGCAACGTCTGGAGTAGACGGCGATTGTCTCGCTGGTGCAGGCCGATCGACGGTTCATCGAGAATATAGAGCACGCCGACCAGGCCGGATCCGATTTGCGTGGCCAAACGGATGCGTTGCCCCTCGCCGCCGGATAGGGTCGCGGCAGCCCGGTCCAGCGTGAGGTAATCCAAGCCGACGTTGACGAGAAATCCAAGCCGCTCCCGGATCTCTTTCAAGATTCGATGGGCGATGACCAACTCACGGTCGGTAAATTTGAGGTTGAGGAAAAACTCGACGGCGGCGCGCACCGAGAGGCGAGTGACATCGGCAATCGACTGCTCGGCCAGTTTGATGGATAGACTCTCCGGCCTGAGTCTCGCCCCTTGGCAGGCCCTGCACGGCTCTAACAGCGTGAGATCCTCTTCTTCCAGCTCACCCGGCCTGACGTCGTAGCCAATGCCGTCGCAGACAGGGCAGGCCCCGTGGGGGCTGTTAAAGGAAAACGCGCGCGGGGTAATCTCCGGATAGCTGACCCCGCACTTGATGCAGGCAAGCTTGTCGCTGTACAGCCTGGTCTTCCCGTCATCCGTCAGCACCCCAACGAGCCCGCCGGTCAGTTTGGTCGAAGTCTCGACGGAATCAGCCAGCCGGCGCATGAGCGCTTCACCTGATTTCATCACCAGCCGATCGACGACGATCTCGATCGTGTGCTTCTTCTGTTTGTCGAGCACGATGTCGTCGCCCAGGTCGACCAACTGGCCGTTGACCCGGGCCCGAACATAGCCCGCCCGGCGCATCTCCGACAGCTCCTTGCGATATTCCCCCTTCCGCCCGCGCACGATCGGCGCCAGGATTTGGAACTTCATCCCCTCCGGCAACGAGGCAATGGCATCGACCATCTGCTGTACCGTCTGCGCGGTAATGGCGTCGCCGCACTGAAAACAGTACGGGTGGCCGACCCGCGCGAACAACAGGCGCAGATAGTCATAGATCTCCGTCACCGTCCCGACCGTGGAGCGGGGATTGTGGCTGGTGCTTTTTTGTTCGATGGAGATGGCCGGCGACAGCCCTTCGATCGAATCGACATCCGGCTTGCCCATCTGCTCCAAGAACTGGCGGGCGTAGGCGGACAAGGATTCAACGTACCGCCGCTGCCCCTCGGCATAGATTGTGTCGAACGCGAGCGACGACTTGCCGGACCCGCTCAGGCCGGTGATGACGACCAG
>DASUMN010000236.1:0-19257 GCA_036277675.1 Nitrospira sp.
GTTCGAACTGATGCGCTTCCACGCAGCCCTGACGATGCGCCGTACCGAGACAATCCGAACCGGTATCCCCGCCGCCGATGATGACGACCCGTTTCCCCTTCGCGGTCAACGGCTCGTCCGTGACGGGAATGCCGGCCGTGCGCTTGTTCTGCTGGGTGAGATATTCCATGGCGAGATGCACGCCCTTCAATTCGCGGCCCGGGATGGGCAACTCTCGCGGCTGTTCCGCTCCCATCGACAATCCAACGGCGTCGAACTGCTTGCGCAGCTGCTCGCCGGTGATGTCTTTGCCGACGGTTACGCCGGTCTTGAACTCCACCCCCTCGGCTTTCATCTGTTCGAGACGACGGTCGATGACCCACTTTTCCATTTTGAAGTCCGGGATCCCGTAGCGGAGCAGGCCGCCGATGCGATCGGACTTCTCGAACAGCGTCACGCTATGGCCGGCGCGCGCCAGCTGCTGCGCTGCCGCCAGCCCCGCCGGACCGGAGCCGACGATCGCCACCGTCTTGCCCGTTTTGACCACCGGCAGGATCGGGGACACGAGGCCTTCGTTGAAGCCACGGTCGATGATGTTCCATTCGATGATGCGGATGGAGACCGGCTCTTCGTTGATGCCGAGCACGCAGGCGCCTTCGCAGGGAGCCGGGCAGAGACGGCCGGTAAATTCAGGAAAGTTGTTCGTGCTGTGCAGCGCCTTCAGCGCGTCATTCCAGCGGCCACGATAGACGAGGTCATTCCACTCGGGAATCAGGTTTACGACGGGGCAGCCGGTGTTGCCCTGGCAGAAGGGCACGCCGCAGTCCATACAACGGGCGCCCTGGACCTTGAGTTTGTCCTCGGAGATGGGCTCGTACATCTCCTTCCAATCGAGCACGCGCAGCTCGACCGGCTTCCGCTTCGGGCCCTCGCGGGCGTATTTCATGAAACCTTTGGGATCACCCATCTTTTACTCGCCGTTCGCCTTTCGCACCTCGTCGCTCGCAAGCGTTTCACGGACGACACTTCACGTTTAGTGGACCGCGCTTGCCTTCCGCTTCCGTTCTTCGAGCACGCGTTTGTAATCAACCGGCATGACCTTCACGAATTTCGGCACCATCGCCTCCCACGAATCGAGGATGCGTTTGGCGTTCCGGCTGCCGGTATACATAAACTGCTTCGTGATCAACTCGTGCAACAGCTTTTTATCGCTCGCCGTCGCCACCTTCTCCAATTCCACCATGCCGGTGTTGCATCGCGCCGGGAACTTGCCGAGTTCGTCCAAGACGAAGGCCATTCCCCCGGACATGCCCGCCGCGAAATTTCGCCCGGTCCGGCCGAGCACGACCACAACGCCGCCGGTCATGTACTCGCAACCATGGTCGCCCGTGCCTTCGACGACCGCCCGTGCGCCGCTGTTTCTCACCGCGAACCGCTCGCCCGCCATGCCGTAGAAATAGGCCTCGCCCTGCGTCGAGCCATAGAGGGACGTATTGCCGACCAGAATGGTTTCTTCCGGCTGAAAGATCGCGTTCTTCGGCGGAAAGACAACGATCGTGCCGCCCGAGAGGCCCTTGCCGATATAGTCATTGGATTCGCCTTCAAGCGTCAGCGTAATTCCACGCGACAGGAACGCTCCGAAGGATTGTCCCGCCGACCCAGTGAACTTGATTGAAATCGTATCGGGCGGCAGCCCTTCCAGCCCGTACTGCTTCGCGATCCGGTTCGACAACATGGTGCCGACCGTCCGGTTCACGTTGCGGATCGGCAGATCGAGCGTCACCTTCTCGCCCTTCTCCAAGGCCGGCTTGCAGAGCTCGATCAGCTTGTTGTCCAGCACCTCCGCAATGCCGTGATCCTGTTTTTGCACACAGTGACGCGGGACCTCGGCGCTCACCTCCGGCATTTTCAACAGCGGCGAGAGGTCGAGGCCTTTCGCCTTCCAGTGATCGATGGCCTTCTGCACTTTCAATTTATCGACGCGGCCGACCATCTCGTTGATCGTCCGGAAGCCCAGCTTGGCCATGATCTGCCGCACTTCTTCGGCGACGAAGAAAAAGAAGTTGACGATGTGTTCCGGCTGTCCCTTGAACTTCTTGCGCAGTTCCGGATCCTGCGTCGCGATGCCGACCGGACAGGTGTTCAGGTGGCACTTGCGCATCATGATGCAGCCTTCGATGATCAACGGCGCCGTGGCGAAGCCATACTCTTCCGCTCCGAGCAGCGTGGCAATCGCCACATCGCGGCCCGTCTTCAACTGGCCGTCGGTTTCCACGCGGATGCGCCCGCGCAAATCGTTCACCACCAGCGTCTGATGCGTCTCCGCCAATCCCAATTCCCACGGTACGCCGGCATACTTGATCGAGGACAGAGGCGACGCGCCGGTTCCGCCGCTGTCGCCGCTGATCAGCACCTTGTCCGCGTGCGCCTTCGCCACGCCGGCGGCGACGGTGCCGACCCCCACCTCCGATACCAATTTCACGGAGACGGCTGCTTCGGGATTGGCGTTCTTCAAATCGAAGATCAATTGCGCCAAATCCTCGATGGAATAGATGTCATGGTGCGGCGGCGGCGAAATCAGCTGCACCCCAGGTGTCGCGTAGCGGAACTTGGCGATCTGCTCATCGACCTTGTGGCCCGGCAACTGCCCGCCTTCGCCCGGTTTCGCCCCTTGCGCCATCTTGATCTGGAGTTCCCTCGCGTTCGCCAAATAGTGGCTGGTCACACCAAACCGCGCGGACGCCACTTGCTTGATGTAGCTGTTCTTGGAGTCGCCGTTGGGCAGCGGCGTGAATCGCGCCGGATCCTCGCCGCCCTCTCCGGTATTGCTCTTGGCGCCGAGCCGGTTCATGGCGATCGCCAGGGTCTCGTGCGCTTCCTTGCTGATCGAACCGAAGGACATGGCGCCGGTGGTGAACCGCTTCACGATGTCCTTCGCCGGCTCAACCTCGTCCAGGGGAATCGGTTCCGGCAGGAATCTAAACTCGAGCAGCCCGCGCAAATTCGACCGCCGCCTGCTCTCATCGTTCACCAATTGGGCGAATTCGGCGAAGCTCTTCGGGTCGTTGGTCCGCGTCGCGTGTTGCAGCTTATAGATCGTGTCCGGATTCCAGTTGTGGTGCTCGCCCTGAATCCGGTAATGGATCTCGCCGCCGAACTCGAGCTGGCGGATCGGCGCCGGCTCGTAGGCCAGCTGGTGCCGCCGCAACGTCTCCTCACCGATTTCCCGGATGCCGATGCCTTCGACTCGGGACGCCGTCCCGGTGAAGTAGCGGTCGATCAGTTCACGGTTGAGCCCGATCGCCTCGAAAATTTGCGCGCCGCAGTAGGATTGAACCGTGGAGATACCCATCTTTGAAAAGACTTTGAGCAGCCCCTTGTTGATGGCCTTAATGAACTTCCCTTCGGCCGTCTGCGCATCGAGCCCTTCCGGCAGGTAGCCGTCGCGCTCCATGTCCACCAGCGACTCGAACACCAGGTACGGATTGACCGTGCCCGCCCCGTACCCGATGAGGCAGGCGAAGTGGTGCACATCGCGCGGTTCGCCGGTTTCCACCGTGAGGCCGACTTCCGTTCTCGTGCATTCGCGAACCAGATGGTGATGGACCGCGGCGATCCCGAGCAAGCTTGGAATCGGCGCCCATTCTTCGTTCACACCCCGATCGCTCAAGATCAGGAACTTGTACCCCTCCTTGATCGCCTGCGAAGCCTGGCGGCAGAGATCGTCGACCGCCGCGCCCAATCCCTCAGGCCCTTCGGCGACGCGGTACAGCATCGTCAAGGTCTTGCTCTTGAAATGCGGATCGGCGAGTTCGCGAATCTTTTGCAAATCGGCGTTCGTGAGAATCGGCTGTTTCACGCGGATGCGCCGGCAGGACTCCGGATTCTCGTCCATCAGATTCGGCTTGGGACCGATGCTCGTGGTCAGCGACATGACGAGTTCCTCGCGGATCGGGTCGATCGGCGGATTCGTCACCTGCGCGAAGAGCTGCTTGAAATACTTGAACAGGAGCTGCGGCCGGTCGGACAGCACCGCGAGCGGCGTATCCGTTCCCATTGACGACACGGCCTCCTGACCGTCCACCACCATCGGGGTGATCACCATCTTCAGCTCTTCCACGGTGTAGCCGAAGGCCTGCTGCCGCTGGCGAATCGTCGGATGATCGGGCTGCGGCACGTTGATCGGCTCGGGCAACTCATCGAGCGAGACCCGGTACTGCGTGACCCACGACCGATAGGGTTTGCGGCTGACAATCTCCGCCTTCACTTCCTCGTCGTCGATCAACCGGCCCTGCACCGTATCAACAAGGAACATACGGCCCGGCATGAGCCGGCCTTTCAGGCGGATTTTCTGCGTCTCGATGGGCAGCACACCGGCTTCGGAGGCCAGCACCACCAAGCCGTCGGTCGTCACTTGATAGCGGCAGGGGCGTAACCCGTTCCGATCCAGCGTGGCGCCGATCAATTTGCCGTCGGTGAAACAGACCGCCGCAGGACCATCCCAGGGTTCCTGCATCGCTGCGTGGTATTCGTAGAACCCGCGCCGGTCGAGATCCATCTGAGGGTTCGCGACCCAGGGCTCGGGGATGAGCATCATCATCGCGTGGGGAAGAGACCGGCCTCCCATGGTCAGAAACTCGACGGCGTTGTCCAGGCAAGCCGAGTCACTCTGATGCTCGTAGACGATGGGATAGAGTTTTTCGAGATCTGCGCCGAACAGATCGGAATTCAGCCGTCCCTGGCGGGCGCGCATCCAGTTGACGTTGCCCTTCAGCGTGTTGATCTCGCCGTTGTGGCAGATGTAGCGATAGGGATGCGCCAGCGGCCAGGTGGGGAACGTGTTGGTGCTGAACCGCGAGTGGACCAGCGCCAGCGCGCTGGCCAGACTCGAATCCTTGAGATCCTGATAGTAGGCCGCCATTTGATGCGGCAACAACAAGCCTTTATAGACGATGGTATGAGCTGAGAGGCTCGAAATGTAGAAATACTCGCGGCCCTGGATCGCCGACTCCCGCACGGCGTTTTCGATCCGTTTGCGGATCACGTAGAGTTTTCGTTCGAACTGCGCTTCGTTCAGCACGTCGCGCGCGATAAAAATCTGCCGCATGAACGGTTCCGTGCTCCGGGCCACAGGCCCAATCGTGTCGCTCTTCACGGGCACGTCACGCCAGCCCAACAGGCGCAACCCCTCTTCCGAGACGATTTTGGCGAACACCTGTTCGCATTGGTGGCGTTGATCGGCCTGCGGGGGCAGAAAGACCATCCCTACCCCGTACTCGCCGGCATCGGGAAGCAAAACACCGGTATCGCCGGCCGCCCGCTTGAGGAACTCATGGGGAACCTGCAGGAGGATGCCCGCGCCGTCACCCGTGCACGGGTCACATCCCTGCGCACCACGATGGGTGAGGTTTTCGAGAATCTGCAGGCCTTGTTGGACGATACGATGAGATTTCTGACCTTGGACATTGACGACAAAGCCCACCCCGCAGGAGTCCTTTTCCTGCTTGGGATCGTACAGCCCTTGTTGTGGGGGAAATCCTGGAACGTTCATGTCCCGTATCTCATTCACAATGTGGGGAAGTGTCCCTGTCAGACGGGGTGCGCTGAGCGAGGAAACCTAGACCGGCTAGCTCCATATCCACGGCTGAACCCCTCAGCCGAATGACGAGCGCTCAGGGGTGGAAACTTACTGGATGGGTCCTTCTTCTGTCAAGGTTGTCGCCCCCGAAAGGGCGGCGGTTTGCTTGACTTTGTTTCCTCCTCTGCCCTACCATCCGCCTCATGGCTGAACAGTCCGTAATTTCAACCATTCACAATATGGCGGACGTGTGGGACTCATACCGTCAGGAACTTGACGGGGTTGAGGACCGGATCAACAAGAATCTCGACTCCAGCGTCACCCTGGTCAATACCGTCGCCGCCCAGATCTTGAGTGGAGGCGGTAAACGCATCCGGCCCCTGCTCCTCCTCCTGAGCGCCCGTTTGTGCGGCTACGCCGCGAATGAACACCATCAACTCGGAAGCGTCGTGGAGTTCATCCACACGGCCACCCTGCTGCACGATGACGTGGTGGATGAAGCCGACCTCCGCCGCGGCAAAAAAACAGCCCGCAAGGTGTGGGGGAATCAGATCAGCATTCTCGTCGGCGACTATCTCTACACCAAAGCCATGTGCCGGGTCGTCGAATTCCGAAGCCAAGGGATCAACGAAGTCCTCTCCGAGGCCTGCAACAAGATGGCGGAAGGGGAAGTACTCCAACTGTATTACAACGGTAACCCCGGCATTCCCGAAAGCGAGTACATCAAGATCGTCGAGCATAAGACCGCCGGGTTGATCGCGGCCGCCTGCCGCATGGGCGCCATTCTGGCCGACGCATCTGACGCGCAGCAGGAGGCCCTGTTCCGCTTCGGCCAATACCTCGGAATCGCCTTCCAGGTCGCCGACGACAATCTGGACTATATCGCCAACGGCGCCTCGCTCGGAAAAACAATCGGACAAGATTTGCGGCAAGGCAAGGCCACACTCCCACTGCTCCATCTGCTCCAGCATTGTTCAGAACAGGATCGCCACATGATCAAGGACCGGATGGAGACCAGAACGCTCAACACCGCCGACCTGGATCGCATTCTGCTCCTGATGGCCGAATATGGGTCGGTCACGTATGCCATGGACCGGGCCCGAACGTATATCGCCGCAGCGAAGCGTGAACTCGAACTCTTTGAAGACAGCACGGCGCGCCGCGCCCTCGCGGTCACCGCCGACTACATGATTACCCGCGACCGGTAGTCGTTCTTCCCGCCTGTCTCCACCGCAGAACGGCATTGGAAAGAACGCCCCGCAGGGGTGGAGAGTCGCCGAGACGCCAATTCAACGTCCACCACACACAGCAAAGGACGAGCCATGTCACAGATTCTTCCCTTTCACGGCACTCTGTACGACACGACGGTCGTCGGCGCCATTCAGGATGTTGTCGCCCCTCCATACGACATCATCGATGCGGCCGGCCAACAGGCGTTGCACGAGCGGAATCCGCACAACATCATCCGGCTGGAATTGGGACTCGACCGGCCGGGCGACAACCAATCCGACAACCGGTATACCCGCGCCGCCGCCACGTTGCGTGATTGGATCAAGACCGGCGCGCTCACGCGCGATCGCCAGCCGGCCCTGTACTACCATACGATCGAATACCGCCCACCCGGATCGAGCCCGGGTGCGCCCACAAAACTACTCCGCGGGTTTCTCGCGGCGGTGAAGCTGGAGGCCCTGGACTCCGGGCACATTTACCCCCACGAAAACACGCGCGCTGCAGCCAAGACCGACCGCTTGAATCTCATCGGGGCCTGCGGGGCAAATTTCAGCCCGATCTGGTCGCTCTACTCAGACCCGCAAGGGGCCGTGATGGGACTACTCGAGGCGGAGACGAAGGGCCAGCCGGCTCGCTACGATTTTCAGGACGATGCTGGATTCCGCGAACGGCTCTGGACCGTGACCGAGCCAACAGTGCTCGATCGAATCGTGGAGACGATGCGGAGCAAACCCCTCTTCATCGCGGACGGACACCATCGCTATGAAACCGCTCTGAACTATCAGGCGACTCGCCGGCAACAGGCGGGCGCAACCACAGGACTCCAGCCCTATGACACTGTCTTGATGCTCTTGGCGCCACTGGAAGATCCCGGTCTGACGGTCTTGCCGACCCATCGCGTCACCACCACCCCGCTGCCTCCGTATGAGCGGATCAAGACCGTGCTCGGTGAGGCGTTCGACTTCCAGGAATTTCCCTACACGGCCTCCACGGAAGCCACGGCGAGAACGCAATTCATCACCGCCCTCAGAACACACGGACGGACAGCGCCCGTATTTGGAATGGCCTTGAAGGGGGATCACCGCTACATCACCCTCACACTCAAATCAGCCCACCGCCCATCCGCCCAGGCCTCGCCCCGGACCAAACTCGATGTGTCGCTCCTGCAGCAACTCATCATCGCGAAACTCTGTCCCACACAACAGGAACAAGAAGCGATTCTCTACACGAAAGACGACCACGAGGCGTTGAATTGGGCGACCACGGGAACCGGCACGGGCGCGCTGTTGCTCAACGCCACCAAGGTCGGCGAAATCCAGGCGGTCGCGACGGCGGGCGAGCGCATGCCGCACAAGTCGACCTATTTCTTTCCCAAACCGCTGACAGGATTGGTCATCAACGTCATGGAGGGGTAAGCGAAGGCGTGGAGGAGTCACGCATCGTGCTCGCGCACCCCGCACACAGGAATGATCGAAGCAGCACATTTCTGGCGGTGCTCGGTGCATGCGCGCAGTGATGCGTGACTCCTCCACACCATCCGAGTAAGAGGGAGAAGAGCTTGCACGCCAAAATCCTCATCGTCGACGACGACCCCGATATTGTCACCGTGCTGGAAGATCGGCTGCAATCGTTGCACTACGCCACGGTGGTCGCACGGGACGGACAACAGGCACTCGACCAAATCGCGCAAGAGTCGCCCCATGTCGTGCTGCTGGATTTGACGCTGCCCAAACTCACCGGCCTGGATGTCCTCAAACGCCTCCACAGCTCGAAACACACGGAGACCCTGCCTGTCATCGTCATGACCGCCCATGGTTCGGTTCATGCGGCGGTGGAGGCCATGAAGGAGGGAGCCTACGACTTTTTGACCAAGCCGCTCGACAAGGATCACCTCCTCATCGTCATCCGCAAAGCCCTGGAACGGGACTCGTTACGCCGGCAAGTCGATTGTCTCCGCTCAGAAGTCGCCGGCCGTTATGCCTCCATCGTGGGAAGCAGTCCGTCCATCACGTCCGTGATGGACGCCGCACAGCGGGCCGCCAAGTCTGATGCGAGCGTTCTCCTGCTCGGCGAAAGCGGAACGGGCAAGGAGCTGTTCGCCCGCTCCATCCACCACTGGAGCCCGCGCGAGGCTATGCCGCTCATTGTCATCAATTGTGTGGCGCTGACTGAAACGTTGCTGGAGAACGAACTCTTCGGCCACGAACGCGGGGCCTTCACAGGAGCGGACCGGCAGCAAAAGGGCAAACTCGAAATGGCCGACGGCGGCACCGTCTTCTTGGACGAGATCGGCGACATGTCGCTGCCGCTGCAAGCCAAACTGCTCCGCGTGCTACAAGACCGGGAGTTCCATCGTGTCGGCGGCTCCAAGACCGTGTCCGTCAACATCCGCATCATCGCCGCGACGAACAAAGATCTGAAGAAAGCCGTGAAGGCCGGCCAGTTTCGCGAAGATCTGTATTTTCGCCTGAACGTCATCACGTTCACGCTCCCGCCTCTCCGCGAACGGCGAGATGACATCCCCGCCCTCGCCCGGTTCTTTCTCGACCGGCACGCGAAGGATGCCAAGCGCCCCGGAATACTATTTAGCGCTGAGTCGCTGGACGCGTTGGCCCGATATGCCTGGCCGGGAAACATCCGGGAATTGGACAACGTCATCGCCCGCGCCGTCGTACTCAGCCCCACAGATACCATCGAACCCACGATGTTGGCGCTCACGCCGGATGAGGCGGAACTTCGCAACCATGACGGCGCGCATCCCCCCTATTTCGACCTGCCCTACCACGAATCCCTCAATGAACATGGCCGCTTCATCATCACCCGCGCGCTTGCACAAGCCGGCGGCAATCAGACCAAAGCCGCTGAGTTTCTTAAGCTGCAACGGACCTACCTGGCTCGGCTCATCAAGCAGCACAAGACAGCAGGCACGTGATGGGGCGATGAGAAGATGGGTCGCCTGCACGACCGTCCGAAGAGTGGCACCGAACCTTACTGCCCCGTGGCGGCTGGCCGCCGATCATCCAGGCGAATCACCCCGGCGCGCGCGTCCTGTTCTGCCTGGGCATACCGCTCGGGGGTGCCGATATCCGACCAGTAACCCTTGATGTCATAGCCCAACACGGATTCACCCCGCACGATCGCCGCCACATAGGGATCGATGATCGACGACGCCACCCCTTTCGGCACCTCCCGTAACAACCGCGGATTCAAGATGTGGATACCGGCAAACATGCGTGGCATAGTCGGTACCGCGCTGGGGATCCCTTTTCCCGTGATCGTCGCGATCCGATGATCCGCCCCCACTTCCACCAATCCCCACTGCGCGGCATCGGGATCTTCCCGCAGCACCAGCGTGGCGGCGGCCTGGCTGGTCCGATGAAACGCGCAGAGGGCGTCGAGATCCAGCTCGAACAAGGTGTCTCCGTTCACCACCAAGACCGGTTCCCCCGAAAAGTAGGGCTCCGCCTGCTTGATACCTCCCCCGGTCCCGAGGATCATCGGTTCATGGGAATAGATGATCCGGAGGCCGAACTGCGAGCCGTTCCCCAGCGCCTGCTCGATCATGGGAGCCAGATGATGGAGATTGATGACCACGTCGCGAAACCCGTGGCGCTTCAGCAAGAGCAGATTCCAGACGATGAGGGGGGTTCCCAAAACCGGGAGCAAGGGTTTGGGAACGGTGTTGGTCAGCGGACGGAGGCGGGTCCCAAGTCCCGCTGCAAGGATCATGGCTCTCATGAGCACGTCCTCAGTGCTGAGTCCTGAGTTTTGAGAGACGGGACGAGTCGATTGTCTGGCTCAGCACTCAGCACTGTTTATTGCAATTCCGGCACATACGGCGTGAGATGCTTCCGGAGTGTTTCCAATTCGGGATATTTTTCCAGATTGCGTTTGACATAGCTCAACACACGCGGGATATCCGCCAAGAATTTGGAATTGCCTTTGACGCGATCGATATAGACGAAGCGCCCCGCGGCCTTGAGATTGCGCTGGATGCTGGTGAAATCGAAGAGACGGCGGAACGCGGCGCGATTGGCCCACACATACCGGCGTTCGGCCAGCTGGTCGAGATAGTAGTCCACGAGACCATCGATCAGAGATTCATCCAGACGGATATAGGCGTCCCGGAGGAGCGACGCCAGGTCATAGGTCGCCGGTCCCAACAACGCATCCTGAAAATCGATTACCCCGAGCCGCACGCCATCGATCATCAAATTGCGCGAATGATAGTCCCGATGGACAAAGACACGCGGCTGGCCGGCAAGCAGCTCGGCAATCCGTTCACATTCTTGGCGAATCGCTGTCTCATCGTCCTCGCACATCGGCTTACCGCAGCGCGCGACGACTCCATATTCGAGGAAATGATCGAATTCCCACATCAACAACGGCACGTCGAAACTACGGTGAAACGCCAGGCATCCCGGATCAGCCGGCGTTGTCGCCTTGACCTGCATCTGCACCAACACATTGATCGCTTGCTTGTAGCGCGATTCCAATGTGGCCGCGTCGGCGGTATTGACCGCTTCAGCCAGCGTCATATCGCCGAAATCCTCCAAGTACAGCAGTCCGGCTGCCAGGTCGTAATAATAGAGCGCCGGCACCGGTATCTCCGCCTTGGTCAAATGAGACATGACGTTCAGAAACGGCAGTTCCGTAATCGCATGCGTGGCCCCGCTCACCGCTTCCTCAGACTGTTTGAACCCTTCCGGCTCAGCCAACTGCATCAGAATCACGGAATGGGGCGGCCCTCCCGCAAGCGTCACACGATAGTAGCGCCGGTTGGACGCGTCGCCCGCCAACGGCGTCAGCTCACGCAAAATCAGGCCGGGAGGAAGATGCGTCTCGACCGTTCGTGCGACGAGTGTTTGATCAGGAGGAACGAGCGGAGCGGTCGGAGGAGCAGGCTGTGCGGTGGTCATAGGCGTCGGATTATAGCGAGAGGCCGGAGACTTGTCACGAAGACAGCGGAATCAGTCAGCGCGGCTCGCTCTCCGCCGGCGCCGAGCTCATCGGCCATAGAGCGGCCAGGCGAGCCATAGCCGCCGCGCCAACCCCAGCCCCGACGGTGTCCGCCACCCAATCGAGCCAACTCGACTCTCGAAACGGAACGAAGGATTGATGGAATTCGTCGCTGCCACCATACAGCGAGGCGCACACCACGGCCAGCGGAACGGCCCATGGCCGCCAGGAGACATCGGCACCCCAGTGAAATCCGCGATGGAAGAGCGCTCCGAGGACGGCGTACTCGATGACGTGGAGCACCTTGTCACTCAAGAGCACGACGAATGACGGCAGCTGTTCCTCAGGATGAGGTTGCGAGGACAGATAGAAAATGAGGCCGGCGTATGCGCACACAGGCCCCCAATACCGCAGGACGATTGTCATCTCAGTCCACATTCAGGCGTGCGCGGACAAATCGCACAGTTGATTGCATGGGCCGTCCCCCTAATGACATACTCAAAACCATATGTCCATGAAACACGCGCACATCTGTTTCTTCTGGCACATGCATCAGCCGTACTATACCGATCCGGTGGCGGGATCGGCCAGCATGCCTTGGGTCCGCCTCCACGCGACCAAAGCATACTATGATATGGCCTATTTGCTGGAGCAATTTCCAGCTGTGCGCGCGACGTTCAATTTCACCCCCTCGCTGTTGCGTCAGTTGGAAGAGATCGGCCACGGCACCGTACGCGATCTCTTTCTCGAGTATGCCCAACGGCCGGCGGCGGACCTGACCGAAGAGGATCGGGCCTTTCTCGTCCGCCACTTCTTCGCGGCCAATTGGGCGACAATGGTACGCCCATCCCCGCGCTACCACGAATTGCTGGTGAAACGGGGGCTGGACATCCAGGGACAAGACCTGCCGCGCCTCGCGCGCCGCTTTTCCGTTCAGGACTGTCTCGACTTGCAGGTCTGGCACAATCTGGCCTGGTTCGGATACGGCGCCGTCCACCGATACCCGCGCCTGGCAGCGCTGCGCAACAAGAATCGGGGATTCACGGAAGAAGAGAAACAGGAGGTGCTGGAGCTTCAGCTCGCGGTCCTTCGAGACATCGTCCCGCTCTATCGAACGCTCATGGAGCGTGGACAAATCGAACTCACCACGACCCCGTTTTTTCACCCGATCCTGCCGCTGGTCATCGACACCGACATCACCAAACGAGCCCGGCCTGATCTGCCGCTACCGGCTCGTTTTCACGCCCCGGACGACGCCGAGGCGCAACTCCGGCGGGCGGTCGAGTTCCACAGCCGGACGTTCGGCCGCGCGCCGGCTGGTGTGTGGCCCTCGGAAGGCTCGGTCTGTCCCGAGCTGCTTCCCATTCTGCAGCGAACCGGCTTCCGCTGGCTGGCCACCGACGAAGGCATCCTCGCACGTTCGCTGGAGATGAGCGGACATTCATGGAATCGGCAGGCCCAGTTGTATCAACCCTACCGGGCCGGAGCGGCAGGGCAAGAACTCACGCTCCTCTTCCGCGACCGGGAAATCTCGGATGCGTTCGGATTCGTTTACCATAAGACCACACCGGAATCCGCCGCTGAGGATGTCCTCCGCCGTCTGCGTGGCATCATCGAGACGACGGCCCAAGAAGAGATCGTCATCGCCATCGTCTTGGACGGCGAAAATCCCTGGGAGCATTACCACGACGGCGGCGAGCGATTCCTGTCGCTCCTCTACTCAGCCTTGACGGCACGGGAACTCGACCGCGCCGGCAGCCTCGCTGTTTCCCCATCCACGATTTCTGACGCCATTGCCGCCGCGCTTCCCACACGGCATCTGTCCGATCTGCATTCCGGTTCATGGATCAACACCGACTACAAAATTTGGATCGGCCACCAGGAAGACAATCGCGGCTGGGACCTCCTCGGCCATACCAGAGCGCGCTTGATCGAGACCGCGCCAAACTTGCCACCGGATCGAGCGAACGCCGCCTGGGATGAATTGTACGCCGCCGAAGGCAGCGATTGGTTCTGGTGGTACGGCGACGACTTCGAAACCGACTTCAAGCAGGAATTCGACCGGCTCTTCAGAACACACCTCCGCAATGTGTGGGCGCACATGGGCCTCCCCGTGCCCGAGCAGTTGAACCAGCCGATCTGCACCATGGCGGCGGCCCCCGAAACCGATCATGTCACCCAACCGTGTGCACTGCTCTCGCCCACGATCGATGGAGCGGTCACGGATTTCTTCGAATGGCGCGGAGCAGGCATCATCAACACCCAGCCGCCGCTGGGCGCGATGTGGAAGGCCGACGGTCCGTTCACCTCGCTCCAATTCGGCTGGAGCAAGGAGTGGCTGTTCCTTCGATTCGACGTGGACCAGGCGGCAGAAGCCAGACAGGCCCATCTGCGGACGGAAATCACACTCCGGAGCCTTCGGGACCATTTCAGGATCGCCTTCTCGCTCGACCCATCGGAACCGCTCCAATTTCTCTTGTCACAAGCGACCGGTCCGGAAACCTGGCAGGAGATCGGCCCTTACCGATCCATCGCCCGGCACAACATTGTAGAACTGGCCCTCCCCTGCAAAGATCTCCATCTCGAACCGGGGCAAGAGGTAAAGATGTCGATCATGGTGTTGGAGCGCAATCTTGAAGTCGCCCGCTACCCCTATCAGCAGCCGGCGGTGTTGACCGTACCGGGACCTGAATTTGATGCAGCCATGTGGCGAGTGTAGGAGGAAGAGATGCCTGATTTACGACGCGACCCTATTGTCGGCCGATGGGTGATCATTTCAACTGAACGGATCGGGCGCCCGCACGACTTCGTGCTGGTGCAGCCGGCGCGGCCGATGTCCACCGCCCTCTGTCCTTTCTGCCCCGGACAAGAGCGGCTCACGCCGAAAGAGATCATGGCCTACCGGCCACAGCCGGCCGAGCCCAACACTCCCACATGGACCGTGCGTGTCGTCCCAAACAAATTTCCCGCGCTTCAAGTCGAAGGCGACATGGGGCGTGAAGGGGTCGGCCTCTACGACCGGATGAACGGCATCGGCGCGCACGAGGTCATCATCGAATCGCCCGGCCATACGGAGAGCCTCGCGGACTTGCCGGCCAAAAAGATCGAAGACGTGTTGTGGGCCTATCGGGACCGCATTATCGACCTCAAGAAGGATCTGCGGTTCCGCTACATCCTCATCTTCAAAAATCACGGCTCCGCTGCCGGGGCCACCTTGGAACACAGCCATTCGCAGTTGATTGCGCTCCCTGTCGTTCCCACCAATGTCATGGAAGAGATCGACGGGTGCCGAGCTCACTTCGAACAGAAGGAACGGTGCATCTACTGTGACATCCTCCGGCAGGAGCTCGGCAACGGTGCGCGCCTGGTGGCGGAGAATCCCGAATTCGTCTGCCTCACGCCCTTCGCGCCACGGTTTCCCTTCGAAATGTGGATTCTCCCCAAGCGCCACGCCGGCTACTTCGAAGAAAGCCAAAAAACCCAGTTCGAATTCCTGGCGCCGATCCTGTCTGAATGCCTCCGGCGCATGGACAAGGTGCTGGCCCGCCCTGCGTACAACTTCATCCTTCACAGTTCACCGCTGCATGAGCGGACCGGCGAGTTTTATCATTGGCACTTGGAGATCATTCCCAAGCTGACACAAGTCGCCGGATTCGAATGGGGCACCGGGTTTTACATCAATCCGGTGTCCCCCGAAGAATCGGCGACGGCGCTCCGCAACGCAACCATCTAAGCTGAAAGTTCAGCGATGCCCTGCCGCTTTCGCATCGAAGATCCAACGCTCGCAAGGACACTGCATCGGATCGAGCAGGCGGTCCGCCGGGCAGGTGGACGGACGTGGCTGGTCGGCGGATCAGTCCGCGATCTCGTCCTGGGCCGACAGCCGCAGGATCTGGACCTTGAAGTGTTTGGACTGCCGCCCGGCCAACTCCATGCCCTCCTCGAACAACAGTTCGCTGTGCAGTTCGTGGGCAAGGCCTTTGGTGTGTTCAAGCTGGAGGGACTGCCCATCGACATTTCCATCCCCTCCCGTCTTCCGACCGACCATGGGTCCGTGCCGGGCCTCCTCCGGCAGGCCGCCCCTGAGATGGACATCGATGAGGCACTAGCCCGGCGCGATTTCACGATCAACGCAATGGCCTGGGACCCCGACACCTTGGAACTCCGCGATCCCTTCAACGGTCGGGCTGACCTCGCCGCCCACGTGCTGCGCCATGCGTCGGATCGGTTTGCCGAAGATCCGTTGCGTGTCCTGCGCGGCATGCAGCTGGTCGCCCGCTTCGAACTCGCTCCCGCACCGGACACCGTCGCGCTCTGCAGCACGCTGTCGCAGGACGGACAGCCGAGAGAGCGGCTCTGGGAGGAATGGAAGAAGCTCATCGCCCAGGGCATACAGCCGTCGCTGGGGCTCCAATTCTTGAGCGACTGCGGCTGGCTTCGCTTTTATCCCGAACTGGCGGCACTGCAAGGTTGCGAGCAGGATCCCACATGGCACCCGGAGGGCGATGTGTGGATTCATACCCTGCACTGTATGGACTGGTTCGTCACGGAACGGACCGGCCGGCACGAGGACGATCTGCCCGTGGGCCTCGGGGTCCTCTGCCACGATTTCGGCAAACCGGCCACGACACGCCGCGACCTCGGACGAATTACCGCCAGAGGCCATGAGCAGGAAGGAGAAGAACCGGCGCGGCGTTTCCTTGCACGCCTCACGAATCAAGAAGACCTCATTGACGAGGTCCTCGCGCTGGTGCGCTGCCATCTCCGTCCCCGCGCCCTGTATGACACACGGGCATCCGACAGCGCCGTGCGGCGGCTGGCCCGGCACGTCACACGCATCGACCGGTTGGTGCGCGTCGCTCGAGCCGACCATGCCGGGCGTCCGCCGAAACCCTTTGACGGGTTTCCCGCCGGTGAATGGCTCCTTGATCGCGCCAAGCAGTTGAACGTGGAGACTCACGCCCCGGCACCGATCGTCAGGGGACGCCATCTATTGGACTTGGGAATTCAACCGGGCCCTGAAATGGGCCGGTTGCTCGACGAGTGTTACGAAGCGCAGCTGGATGGGATGTTCTCAACCCTTGAAGAAGGCCTCTCGTACGCTCGCTCGCAACTCACATTTCCTGGCTAACTTCACCCCTTACCCCTCACCCTTCACTGTTCACCGGCCAATTGTCCCTTGCCCCTTGTTCTCACGAAAGCATATGATCGGCCCATGCGTGTGCAACTAAGCCATCCGTCGCGAACTGTGGACGTCAAAGGACCTAAGAAGGTAAAGGATGTCTTGCGCGAGTTGAATCTCCTGGTCGAAGCGCACTTGGTCATTCGTGGTGATGAGCTGGTCACCGAAGACGAGATGCTTGCCGACAAGGATGACATTGAAATCAGGCCGGTGATCTCCGGCGGGTAACCACCCATCGCCGTTTCGATTCACGAGCCTTCATTATGTGTTTCTGTGGATTTGCCGACCACCTCCCGCCAACCTGCTCTCAACCCACTCCTTTTGAGCAACACCAGCCACTGACAGGGCGAGTCATCAGGGCTGCCCGGCGAAGCCTGTACAGACGCGGCTGGATGTCCCTACAGATCCAGAACCCTCATCACATATTCGTGCAAATCAGCCACCAGAGCCAATCCGCATAAACTCTTTGCCTGTAAGCGATTTCCTCCAACTCCCGATAGCCATTCACAATGGCACAGCCTTTGCGAAACGGAGCATAGGCACCGCTTCTGCGCATGATTCGTCCCTCAATTGGCAAGAATGTGGAGGGAGCGGTTCCGAGACGCAAGGGAGAAGGAGGGCTTCATGAACGTACCCAGTGGCCACACAAAGACGGAACGAACTGTATCCTCAGCAACCCGGTCATGCGGAGTCTGGGGTTCTATCGGCGTTACCGTCTGCCTGCTGACCCTGGCCGTTCCGTTGACTGCATCGGCCCTCTCAGTCACACCCACGGCAGTCAGTTTTTCTGCGGAACCAGGAGGAACACTCCCGGCACCACAATCGATCACCTTCTGGAAAGGAAACGATCGGGCCAAGAATTGGACCATCAGTGCCAATTCATCCTGGGTCGCGGTGACGCCGACCTCCGGGATCCTCTCAACCGAGCAGGGCCAGATCACCGTGAGCGTAAACCCAACTGGCCTCTCCGGTGGGACTTACTCGACCAGTATCGTCATTGCCATGGAAGGGCTCAAAGGCCGTATCCAGCGAACCACGATTCCCGTGTCGCTCACGGTCGGAGGGACCGGCTCGACTCCCAGCATTTCACTGAGCCCGAGCACACTCAGCTTCTCCGGGGTGGCGGGAGGGACCGCGCCGAACGCGCAGCAAATCACGCTCACGAATCCTAGCGGAGGCACCCTGTCCTGGACCACCAGCGACGACGCCGCCTGGCTGAATCTCTCTATTGGTTCAGGAACCACCACGACGGAAACCGACTCCATCTCTGCCTCAGTGAATCCGACGGGCCTGGCTGCAGGCACCTATACCGCCGCAGTCACAATCTCCGCGAGCGGGGCCGCCAATACACCGCAAGTCATTCCGGTCACGCTCATGCTCGGTGCTCCTCCGACATCCACCCCGGTCATTAGTCTGAACGTACCAAGTCTGACGTTCACGGGAACGTCCGGCGGATCCAATCCATCAGCGCAATCCTTTACGATCTCCAACACGGGTACGGGAACGCTGACCTGGACAGCGGGAGACGATGCTGCCTGGCTGAGCCTCTCTCCGGCATCAGGCACCAATACAGGCACTGTGGCCGCCGCCGTCAATCTCACCGGGCTCACAGCCGGCACCTACAGCGGAACCATTATCGTCTCCGCCACCGGCGCAACCAGCAAAACGCTCCCGGTCTCGTTCACCGTCAAACAGCCGACAACCGCAGGGGCGGTCAATCTGACATGGGCAGCGAATACAGAACCGGACCTGGCCGGATACAAGGTCTACGTTGGGACTCAGAGCGGCGTCTACGGACCGCCTATTACCGTGGGAAATGTCACGACCTATCAACTCAACAATCTGACAATGAACACCACTTATTTTGTGTCCATTACCGCAGTGGACACGGCCGGCAACGAAAGCCTGCATTCCGCCGAGGTCAGCAAGAGCGTCTATTGACGTGAGGACCGCCGCGCGTCATCTGAGACCAATGCCACCACCGATCCTCGAAGCCCTCACTTGACCCCTTCTCCCTCCCAACTGTATAACCTCCCCCTCTGGTAAGTGCTGAGCACTCAGCACTGTCTTTGAAGTTGCGCCCGTAGCTCAATGGATAGAGCACCAGACTACGGATCTGGGGGTTACAAGTTCGACTCTTGTCGGGCGCGCTTACTTTTCCTCGAACTTGGCCAACCGTGCAGATGAAAGCTACGCTGGACTCGCAGCAAGCAGTCCGAGAATCACTTTGACTGCATCGACAACTGGCCTGCCGACGTCGGCAACCGTCTTGGCAGCCTCGATCAGTCCCTCCGCACTCAATTCGTACCACTTCCGGCGGGGAGTTGCG
>DASUMN010000237.1:0-10285 GCA_036277675.1 Nitrospira sp.
GCCTTGGGGTCGTAGAGGAAGGCAATCAGCGGTTCGATGGCTGTGTCGCCGATGACCGCCAGGGCCGCCGCGGCTTTCTCTCGTAACACGCCGTCCTTCAAGAGCATGATGAGGTCGGGAATCACGCGGGGGTCGCGGAACTGGCCGAGCGCCGTGGCCGCAGCCTCCTTGATGAAGGCATCTTCGCTGACGATGCAGCCGGGAGTGGGCGACCCTTCTTGTTTAATCCCTTTGCCTTTCAAGGCGTCTAACACGGCGGGGAGGGCGCGCGCGTCGCCGATCATGCCGAGCGAGGCAATGGCATGCCGCTTGACTGCTCCGTCCTTCATGGCCTCGATCAGCGCATCGATGGCCCGGGAATCGCCGATCATGCCCAGTGCGATGGTGGCATCTTCGCGCACGGCTCTATCCGGGTCTTTTAAGGCGGCGATTAGGGCCTCAACCACCTTTGCGTCGCGCACCCAGGTCCGTCCGATCTGATAGTCGGTCGTCATACCGCCCAGCGCGCGGGCCGCGTGACAACGCACCACAAAATCCTTGTCCTTGAGACTGTCGATCAGAGGGTCGACCGACGGCCGGCCGATATACACCAGTGCGGTCCCAGCCGTTTCGCGCACGATTTTGGAGGAATCGCGGAACAACTTGATGAGGGCCGGGACGGCCTTCGCTTCACCGATCTTGCCTAGGGCTTCCGCCGCCGCGCTCTTGACGGCGCCGTCCCGGTCGCGGCAGGCGGCGATCAAGGCCTCGACGGCGTTCCCATCCTTGAGCCCGCCCGCCGCTTTGGCGGCATGTTCGCGGACGCGCCAGCGTTCGTCTTTCAGGGCGGCGATCAACCGATCCAGCACCGCCGGTCCCATCTGGATCGCCGCGTCGACCGCCTGATTGCGCACTTCCATGATGGAGTCGTTGAAAAGGCCGATGAGAGCCTCGATGGCTTTTGCCCCTCCGATTTTGGCGGCGCCGCTGCCGGCATAGGCGCGCACGGACCAAAAGTCGTCGCCACAGGCGGCGATCAGTGCGTCCAGCGTCGAAGGATCGCCTCGCTCCGCGAGGGCTTTCGCGGCTTCTTCGCGCGTGGCGTCGTCTACGTCTTCCAGCGCGTCCAGTAGATCTTCAAGTGCTTGAGGCATGGTCACGGTTTCTGGTCGTAATAATTATCGCGCTCGCCCCCGTGCGGGTACATCCGTTTGCACCGGACGACCAGCGTGTGTGTCCCGCGTCCGTCGATGCATTGATCGAGGGACTTGGCGAATTCGAGTGTGCCATCGAGCGTGACGGTAAACGGAAAGTCGAAGGTGAAACTGATGAACTTATAGGCGCCCGGTTTCAGCTGGAGATCGCGCCGCTCGGAAGTCTTCGGCGCGTCGAGCGATTCAGGGTCGGAAGCCCAGATCGACGGGGTCACCCCCGGCACCTGCCACCAGGAGGCAGGTACGAGCTTGGTCGCGTCGATCGTGATCGCGTGCTCCTTCAGATGGGCCGGAGGCAGGTTGCTGGACCACCCGGTTTCTGTTCCACAGAGCAGGACCGCCAGGACCATCGGCAATCCTCCGTAGATCAAGACTCGGTGCCGTATCAACAACGCCGTACGCATGCTCGATCAGGGCCTCGTGGTTGAATGAGTGGACGAAGTGGCCGCAGTCGTCAGGAAAATTTCCTCCACGACCTTGCTGTCCCACTCGGTATGGGTTTCCAGACCCAGGATGCGCATGACCGTTGCGCCGGTGTCGATAATGGAAACCGGCTGGTGAATGACCTGTCCGGGTTTGATCCCGACGCCCGACGCAATCCAAGGAACGACGGGGGCATCGGTGGTCGGCGTGTCCGCTCCCGGATTGGTGCCCTTTCCGCTCAGCGCGGTGACCACCACGGTGGTGCGGTCGGACAGCTTGTACTGTTTGAATAGGTCCAACACCGACCGGATGGCTGTATCGACGGCCCGCAGCCCATCGCGGTAGGCTTTGGAATTCCAACCGTGCGCGACACCGGCGCGGCCCGCCTCCGGCAGGTGAACGACCAGCAGATGCGGTAGGGCGAGGATCGCATGCCCATATCCATGGCCGCTCGCGGCTTTCTGGAAATACTGTTGGATGTAGGTCACAAGTTTCCCGGAACTGCACTCCGGCCGCAAGGCTCCGCAGAGCTGGTAGTCGGTGTAGGGCTCCGGCCTCGCCAGTTGGTAGAGCGACTCATCCATATAGAAAATGGCGCTGTCCCGGCCTCCACTCAGGTCGAGATAGTCGAACAGACTGGGGGCACGGGGATAGCCTCGGCTGAGTTCAAAGAAGTTCCAGGTGATCCCGTGTTTCTCCACCGGCATACCGGTGACCACAGACGCCATGGTGGGAAGCCTGAGCGCCGGGTTGACGCCGCTCGCGGACCAGGTCACCGCCCCTCCCTTGACCAGCTTACTGAGGGTCGGCATCGCGCCACTCTTGAGAGACTCCTGGTCGAGGCCTTCCAAGACGAAGAGGATGACGTGTTCAGCCTGCGGACCAGATGGCAAGGCCGCTCCGACCGGCGCGGGTGCGGCATCCGCAGGGATCCCGGCGGCGGTTTCAAACAACAGCGTCAATAAACCGACAATGAGAGGAAGGGAATTTCGGAGAATCTGTGTCATAAGGGCATTCATGCGCAACGGTACCGTATCAGAGCGAATTGACACCCTAGCACGCGAATTTTCTCGAAGGCAAGATGGCGGGTGCTCGTCGATCGCACTCGTGAACGGACGGGGAAAGAGGTCGAGCAAAAAATCGAATTGACGCGAGAGGAAATCGTTCAGGAATACCCACAAGACGTGAAGATCGTCTATAAAAGGAAGGGGGATGGAGAACACTGATTGGTATTCCCCATCCCCACATCGCCGAGCGCTTGCGCGCGCAAGCGTACATGCCGATTACTGTTGGTCGCTTACATCAACTTCGGCGGTTCGGACACACCAGGTGCGTGCTTTGCCGGTCTTCTGGTCTGCGATCTTGGTGCGGCCGTTCGAGAAAAATACGTACCACGGCGGAGCCGCATATTGCGGATTCGGCGGGGCTCCCCAGTAGTTGGCAGACTGCACATTTGTAAAGGGGTGGCCGGCCCGTAGCGTGGGGCCGGGAGATGCCACTCCCGGATCGACGAGGCTGGCCAGTTCATGGACCGAGGGGAGCCGCCATCCTTTCCGTCCTCCGGCTGCGAGGTTCAAGCAATGTTCCTGTGCCCCGGTCCAATCCACCGGATCCTTCCCAGGCGACAGTTCCCACACCAATCCGGTTTCCCGGTCAAAGACCGCTTCGCTTTTCCAATCCGACAACACGACAAATTGCGTGGCGGAGACAGGCTGCGGTTTCCAAGCCGGTTCCGTATTGGCTGGTCCGCTTAACGAGGCCGCTTGCGCTGGGCCGGTGGCCAGCAGGCATAGTCCTGCGGCGACAAGTCCGAAAAATCCACTCGCCATGAACTGTCGTCTCTGCATGGTACTTCCTCCTCGTGGTGGTGGTTGGATTATCTGTCCGGTGATAACGCCTGCGGCACACATGTTTCTGGTTGCAACACGATCATGCAAGGCCCATTCACGGTCCGATGAAGAAACGTATGGCAATGAAAGAGAGTGTTGAACTGAATCGCCCATCGGGGGAATCGGGTCACCATCACTGGCCTCCCTGTCGATGAGTGGTCTGCCGATTGTCCTGACTCGGGAAGATCTGCGTCAGGTCAACGACAGTGCTGCGTTCGGGGAGGCCATTCGAGCAATCGAGTGGAATTGCCTGCCTCCCCTCTCCAGCCCGGTGCACCGCTGAACAGCGCCACTGACATAGAGATGGGTGGGTACTCTAGGGCGCGTACTGCTCGCTTGTCAATACCTTCGCGGGGCAATGCGCCTGTTGCATTTAGGGCATTCCTGAAGCAAGGGCGATAGCATCACGGATCAGCCGATCTCCATAAGCCATTAATTTATCGAACAAATTTATTCTTATCGTCCGCGCATCGTTGCGCGACATACCAGCTTTCAGGTAAGACAACCTTCTCTATGCCCACCGAGAATAATTTTCAGCATGACGAATTGTCGCGCAAGAATCCCGGCGATCGTTTGTCTACAGCGGAACGGAAGGCGGAGGCACAGCCGGAGTCTCCGGCGTGGTTCGACGCCATGGCGCAGTGTGGGACAACGCTTTCGGAAGCCGGCGTTCGGGCCATCGTGTTTCTCCATGGATCGATCCATAGCACCGATGTGTTCGGCATCCAGCGGCTGGACGAAGTCGGTGGTTTGAAGCGCGGCTATTCGCGCGGCGTGTCCGGGCTGGATGCCTTGCTGTCGCTCATGCGGGACGGAGAGAACGGGATCCCGGCGTTTCCTCGCGGACTGACACTGCCGTTTCTGAATGACAATGCCACGCGGAAATCGCTCGATGAGCTGCTCGGCGACGCCGGTAATTTCACGGAGACCTACGTCTCGCTGGCTGAGCACGCGCTTAACAGGCGCGCCGCTCGACCGATCATCTGTAGCCGACTGCTGTGGGCTTCGGAACATCATCACCTGGGGCGCGCTGTCGCAGCGGTTCGTCTACTCAATGCATTACGTCAGCTCTGTGAAAGCCGGACGTTCGGCGTCGGCGACAGGATTCTGGTGCAGGCCCATGGACAGGCCGGGTTGGTGCTCGCGTTTGCCTCGAATCTGTTGTGTCTCAGTCCCATTACCGGTCGGCCGAAGTTGCTCAACCTCCTCGCTGACTACGCAGGTCAAATGGGACAGGCTGACCTGGCTGCTCTCATCACACGGATCGAACCGTTGCTCGGATCTGCAACCCAGCTGAATGGCGCCGTGCTTGATATGGTCACGTTCGGGACGCCGGTCCGATACGGATGGGACCCGTCCGGTATCGGGAAGTTGCTGCATGTGGTGAATCACAGGAATCTCAGAACCGATGGGAAAACATGGCTGGCCAAAATGGAGTTGCCGCAAATTACGATGGAAATGCCGATTGCGTGGGGCGGCGACTATGTCCAGGAACTGGCCGTGGCCGGTAGCGACGCGCTTCCGACAACCGAGGCGGCCAAGGCGGTCAATAAAGCCATCTGGGAACTGGTCGAGCCGTATGATGGGTTCGAGCGGTGGCTGGAATGTGCTCGCCGCGCCGTGCGGGTTCCCAGTGAAGGCCGTTGCCTTTTGGCCGATTACAAGGACTGCACCGGGTCTACCAATGTCCGCGACCACTACTACGGCCATGCCGCCTACACCCGCCTGAATGCCCTCCTGTTCAACACTGCCGAAATCGTCCGCTGCCTCTATTCTGCGTAACGTTTTCCTGGCATCCTCTGTGATCGGCGGTCGGAGAGAGGGTTCCCGGTTGTTCAGTGCGGCCGCGTCAGATGGAAGAAGGACATCAGCTGTGCGGGATGCGATCGGGAAAGTTTGAGATTATGCCATCGACGCCGAGGGAGAGGGCGTGTCGGATGTCGGCCGGTCGATTTGGCGTATAGACGAACACGAGGAGGTTCGCGCGATGGAACGCTTGGACGAGGCGGAGTGTGGCGTTGCTGTGACGAAGGCCAACGTGAGACGGGGCGTATTTCATCGCGCGGGTAACGGAGGGGAGGGGCAGCCGATCGAACAGCACCATCACGGAGGCATCCCGCTCAGCCGCCCGAACTGATACCAGTTCTTCGTGCAGGAACGAGGCATAGAGGAGGGAACCTGTGTAGCCTGTGCGATGGACGGTTTCGACCGTCTGTTGGGCGATACCTCTGACCTTGAGTTCCAGCATCAACCCCGTTCGTCCAGCGGCAGCCTCCAGCACTTCCTTTAGCGTGGGAATCCCTGTGCCGTTTCCCGCATCCAGCCGCTTGACCTCCCGGAGCGATAGCCGACTGATTCGTCCTCTTCCATCGGTCGTTCGGTTCACCGTCGCATCGTGTAACGCCACGAGCGCGCCGTCCGCCGTACAGCGCAGATCGATTTCTGCGAGGTCGGCCCCGCAGGCGATGCCCGCATGAATCGCCGCCACGGTATTTTCAGGAGCGTGACCGGCTGCTCCGCGATGGCCGACTCGTATGACCCGTCGCGCGGAGTGTCCCGAACTCCGGTCGTTCGATTCAGGGGTGCTCATGATCCTGCATGTTTGGCATGGGCGTGCAAAACGGCGGTGTAGAAATCGGCGGCGCGAATCGGAGGTTGTGGCTGTCCAAATTCGCGAGGTAGTCCTTCATTCGCCTGCGTTCCGTGGTCTTCACCCACTCGATCACTTTCTTGTCGATCTCCAGCAGGCCGAGCCCGGAAGGGATTTCGTCCGGCTGGATGATAAACAAGTTGACTCCCCGCTCTTTGGCCTGTGTCTGCGCTTCCTTGATGCGGTAATGGATGTACCGTTCGTTCAAGCGGGAGAGGCTATTCAATTCCAGCAAATCCCGGAGGGGATGCGGCTCGATTCGGAGGCTGTGTTTCGGAACGTTGAGGAAGAAGAAAATAGTCTCGCATCCCAAGCCGAGGGCTTCGTCGATCGGCAGCGGGTGGGCGAGATCGGCATCGAGATAGCGGGACCCGCCGATTTCCACCAGTTCAAACAGTGGATAGAGTGCCATGGACGCGCGAATCCGCGCCAGAAAGAGATCCTGCTTGGCCTTCCGGCTCCGCAGATCCTCGCTCCCGTCCATCATGAGATCCGGATCTTTGTTGGAAAAGATCACCGTCGCTCCGTTCTCGTACCGCTCGGCCAGGATGTGCCAGACGATGGAACTGGCGAGCACTTTCTGCAGATCGATCTGCGCGGTCAGTCTGGATAGGAGTGGAAATGGGTCGAGAAACGCCTTCATTCGCGTGAGTTCAAAATACTTTTCGATTTCGCTGAACGTTTCCTGAATCTCAGGCGCTTGCGCGAGCCGGCGAAAGGATTTGTGTTGAGACTCGACCATGTCCATGAGGCGAAAGATAAGGCTGATGGCACGTCCGGCCATGCGGAACGGCATGCGAACACAGAGCGAGATTGCCAAGGGGAAAAAACTGACGGCTCTCCGTAGATCACGTAGAATCGATCGGTTCGGTCCCCAGTCTTTCGTTGCCTCAGGGAGGGCCCCTAAGAGATGCGTCAGTTTTTCGCGAATGAACGGGTGTACTTCATAGATCGCTTCCGGGGAGGTGATATAGTTTTCCCAGATGTGCAGCGTCTTCTCCGCTCCGTCGATCCCAGGGGTTTCCACAAAGCCGAGGGCGTTGCACGTGCCCGCCGAGGCACTCATGATATGGGAGGGGACCAATCCGGCGCGGACCAGTTCCGTAGCGGCTGCCGCTTGGAAGACGGCCTTGCATCCGCCTCCGCAGAAGACGAAGAGGATCTTGCCGTATTTATTCGAGGCGGTGTCAGACATGGGGATGCTCCAAGGCGAGGGCATTGTCACACAGATCAGGATCTCCGGGACGATGTTTCTGAACTGGGTGGCCAGATCCGATGAACACGTATGATGTCTGCATCGTCGGCGCCGGCGTCGTCGGCTGCGCGATCGCCAGAGAATTCATGGGCCGGCACCGGCCTGCGCCGATCCGGCTTCTGGTTCTCGAACAGCATGCGCGTCCGGGGGAAGAAACCAGCGGACGCAACAGCGGGGTGCTCCACAGCGGTATCCACGAAGCTCCCTGTTCGCTGAAAGCACGGCTTGCCCATGAAGGGTGCCGGTCGGCGGTGGCATACGCGCTGGAGCGGAGCATCCCGCTGATCAGAACTGGGATGCTCATCGTCGTGTCGAAAGAGGACATCCGGCGAGGCCTCTGGCGAGAGATTTCGATGCTGCGGCGGCTGTGGTTCAACGCCTGGAGGACGAACCAGCGGGTGAAATTCATGACACCTTCTGCCTTACGGGCTTGGGAGCCGCAGGTGCGTGCCAGCTGCGGCCTTGCAATTCCGACTGTCGCCGTCATCGACTCCCAAGCTTTCGTGCGGTCACTCCAGATCGATGCGGAAGCAACCGGCGCCGAGTTTGTCTTCGGCAATCGGGTCATTGACATCGAAGAGGCCGGCGGCTTGTATCTTGTCTCCACCGATCATCAACGCATTCGGACTGCCTGCCTGATCAACGCGGCCGGACTCTATGCCGACGAGATTGCCTTTCACGCGCTGCACCATCACAAATATACCATCCATCCGCTGCGCGGTGAGTACTATGAAGTGATCACACCTGAAAAGACAGGTCTTGTTGGGCGCCCAGTCTATCCTGCGTTGCCTCCTGGGGCGACCGGCAAGGGTATTCATCTGAGCCCCCGCCCGGATGGAAGGTTGTACATAGGGCCGAACGAAGTGTCCGTCCAAGACAAGGCGGATTACACGTCGCACAAGACGCCGCCTGGTTTGTTCGCCGAGGCTGTGGGAAAATTTCTTCCGGCATTGGATGAAAGAGATCTGCGTTGGGCCTATTCCGGCATCAGACCGCGCGTTGAAACGAACAGCCGGTCCAAGAGCGACTTTATCGTTTCGGTCGATCGAGAAGATCCCCTTCTGGTCGACTTGATCGGTATTGAATCTCCCGGACTCTCCGCCGCGATGGCGCTCGCTCGGCACGTCTGTGATCTGCCGTCTCTCAAGAAACGGTTCCCATCCGGCTGAGGCTGTCCTGTTGGATCACTGGACCGAAGACTGTGGCAACGGGTCCTGCTCCGATTCCTCGACCCGCAGCATTCGATGCAAGGTCTTGCCTAGGACCGATCTGGGGAGTTCGGAGCGGAACTCGAACTTCTTGGGCACCTTGTACGAGGCCAAATAGCGCCGGCAATGGGTAAGGAGGTCGTCTGTGGAGACGGATTTGGGTGAGGCGACGATGAAGGCCTTGATCGATTCGCTCCCGTCGCCGTGTCGCACGCCGATGACGGCCGCATCACTCACCTGGGGGTGCAGCGTGAGCACATGTTCGACCTCGGAGGGGTACACGTTGAACCCGGACGAAGACAGGATCATATTTTTCTTCCGATCCACGATGTAGAAGAAACCGTCTTGATCGACGCGCGCGATGTCGCCCGTCGCCAGCCACCCGCCGGGCTTTAACACGTTTGCGGTTTCCGTCGGGTTGTTCCAATATCCCTCCATCACTTGGGGGCCTCGCACCCACAGCTCGCCGGCTTCCCCCACAGGCACCTCCCGGCCTTCCTCATCGACGATTTGCGCTTCCGTGTTGGCGATGGGCAGGCCGATGGAACGTTTGACGGAGAGGCCCCGAGCGATATTGCAGTGCGTGACTGGAGAGGCTTCGGAGAGGCCGTACCCTTCGATAATCAAGTGGCCGGTCTTTTCTTTGAATCGTTTGAGGAGATCGAACGAGAGGGCGGCTCCGCCGGAGATCACGAATTTGCCGTCCGCCAAGTCGTCCGCATCGCACTCCTCCAGCAGTTTCTGAACGAGCGCGGGCACTAGGGTGATGACGGTCGGCCGTTTCTTGCGGAGCAGTGACAGCAGCATCGGGATGTTGCGGGGATCGGGAACCAGCACCATGCAACCGCCGACAGCCAGGCAGATGTTTTGCGTGACCGTCATGCCGAAGACATGAAAGAGCGGCAGCGCGGCCAGAAAGCTCTCCACCCGCTCGGTTGGGGAAAACCAGCTGACGAGTTGCCGGACGTTGGCCGTCAGGTTGCGATGGCGCAGCTCCACTCCCTTGGAGACTCCGGTAGTGCCGCCGGTGTATTGCAGCACCGCGATGTCGTCCGGGGTCACCACCGGGAGCTGATCCGGCGGCACGGGTGTCGCGTGATCCAACACGTCGTGAAAGAACCGCGTCCGGTCGCCGGGGGGAATCTCGACCGGCGGCTGTTTCTGCCGGTGCAGATAGAGGTATTTGACCAGCGTCGTCATGAAATCGGTGATGCGGGTCACCACGATCAGGTCCAGGTCGAGATGGCGGATTTTCTGATGCATCAGGTCGAGCACGACGATGGCCCGCGCCCCCGCGTCTTGAAGCTGGTGGGACAGCTCATGCTCCGTGTAGGTGGGGTTACAGGGCACGACAATGCCTCCGGCGCGGATGATGCCGAAATAGGCGATGACGGCCTGCGGAGCATTGGGGAGGCACAGGGCGACGCGGTCTCCCTTGCGGATGCCCAGAGCGGCGAGGCCGCAGGCGAAACGCTCAATGAGGGAAAGGCAGTCGCGGTAGGAGAGGGTCTTGCCGAAGAAGTACAGGGCCGGTCGGCGCCCAAAGCGCAGCGCGCTTCTGGAGAACAGTGTCACCAGTGTCTCGGGAGGCAGAGCCAGCTCGTGGGGAGTTCCTTCAGGATAATGGAGGAACCAAGGGTGTTTAGACATGTGACGGGTTCTCCCTT
>DASUMN010000238.1:0-12699 GCA_036277675.1 Nitrospira sp.
ATCGCGCTGATTCAAGGTATGGATGGATGGGTGACGACCTTGCCAGCCTCAGGCGAGCGGTCCATTGTGCCCCCGACGATTATTGCAGGGGCCGTGCTATTCCCGACCTTCATCCCTACGGACGATATCTGCGTCGCGGCGGGAAACAGCAACCTCTACGGCCTCTTCTACAAGACCGGCAGCGCATACAGTACACCGATTATGGGTGTCAATGCGGCAGGTCAATCAAATAGGAGTGTAAGCCTCGGAGAAGGCCTTGCCTCTTCCGTCGCCATACAAATCGGCGCGGCGCCTACGGGGGTGGCCGGGTTCTACCAGACGAGCGGCGCCACCATTGGCAAGATCACGCCGAAAACGCCGCTGACGGCGTGGAGCGAATATGTGTCCTGGATCAGTCGCCGAGACTAACGTCACACGAGAAGCGCAGCGGGCACGAGGCGCGACGCCTCGTGCCCGGCGGGATATCTGGTTGGTGTGGCTTCTGTTGCCGCTGAGTGTGATGCTTCCTGGGTGCCAGCGGGGAGACGTCGGCGTAGACCATCCGAATACGAAACTAGGATCGGGGAATCATCCCCCCGTTGTTCGCGCTGCAACGCTCCATCCTACCCCGCTTGTCTTAACCGGGCCGATTCTCGTCCATGTAGACGCTCAGGACATCGATCTGAATCCCTTGAGTTTTCGCTATCAATGGATCGTCAACGGCCAGCCGCTCCGGAACCAGAACGGTGAGCGGTTGCCGCCCGAGGTGCTGAAGCGCGGCGATGCCGTGTCGGTCGAAGTCCGGCCGCACGATGGACTGGTTGAGGGCCGCTCGTTTACCTCGGAACCGCTGGTGGTGGGCAATTCACCACCGATCGTCTCCCGTCTCGCCATCGAGCCGGAGTCCGCCTTCCCGGGAATCCGCGTGCAGGCGCGCGCGGACCTATCGGATGCGGACAGGGATATGATCCGTGTGTCCTATCGCTGGTGGAAGAACGACGTGCTGGTCCAAGAGGGGGATGAGGCGGAACTGGATACGAACGGATTTTCTCGCGGGGACACCTTGTCGGTCGAAGCGGTGCCGTTTGATGGAGTGGAGAAAGGTACCGCAGTTCGATCCGTTCCGATTCGCGTGGGGAATTCTCCACCGAGATTCCTGTCTGCTCCCGCCCAGTCGATTGTCAACAACCGGTACGACTATCACGTCGAGGCGATGGATGCCGAATCGGATCCCATCATCTTTTCGCTTGAAACGGCTCCTCCCGGCATGACCATCGATGAGAGCAAAGGCATTGTGTCCTGGCAGATTGCTCCGGCCCAGATCGGGATCCACAAGGTGCGGATTTTGGCCAAAGATAGCCAGGGGGCCATTGCGTTTCAGGAGTTCGAGCTCAACCTTGCGGCCCCGGTTGCCGCTACGCCTGTGGGTACATGAGGGAACCCTCGTGTCACACGTCGTTCCTCTGCTTGTCACCTCAATCGACGGTTTGCTAAAATTACGCCATTCTCACTGCAGGGAGGGAGACTGCCTTAACGCTCGTGCGTAAGCTCAAACTCCGAGAAGGCACCAATACCGCCGTTCTGTTCGGTCATCATGACCGGCATTTGAAGTTAATTGAGGCAGAACTGGGTGTGCGGCTGTCGGCGAGAGGGGAAGAACTGACTCTGGACGGTCTCCCCGAAGCCGTTCGCCAAGCGGAACGTATTCTCCTCGAACTCGCCTCGCTGACGCATGACGGTGTCACGCTGCATGCCGAAGATGTGACGCAAGCGCTGAACGCCTTACGCCATAGTCCCGATGCCTCCGTGAAGGACGTGCTCGGCGGCCAGGCGGCGATCGTCACGAACAAACGGTTCATCGGTCCCAAAACTTCCACACAGAAAGCGTATATCGAGGCGATCGAGCGGCATGATGTCGTCATTGCCATCGGGCCCGCTGGAACGGGCAAGACCTATCTCGCCATGGCGATGGCGGTGAGCGCCTTGATGAACAAAGAGGTGAGCCGGATCATCTTGGCCCGGCCGGCGGTCGAGGCCGGAGAGAAACTCGGCTTTTTGCCGGGCGACATTTACGAGAAGGTGAACCCCTATCTGCGTCCGCTCTACGACGCGTTGTTCGACATGATGGATATGGAACGGGCCAACCGCCTGATCGAACGGGGCGACATCGAAATCGCGCCGCTGGCGTTCATGCGCGGGCGTACACTCAACGACTCCTTCGTGATTCTGGATGAGGCGCAAAACGCCACGGCGGAGCAGATGAAGATGTTTTTGACTCGGCTGGGCTTTCATTCCAAAGTCGTCGTAACGGGCGATATCACACAGGTAGACTTGCCGAGTGATCGTGTTTCCGGGCTCATCGAAATCAAGGACATCTTGTGCGATATCGATGGCATCACCTTCGTCTATTTCGACGAGACGGATGTGGTTCGCCATCGGTTGGTCCAGGAGATCATCAAGGCCTATGATCGACATCAACCGGATGCCGGCAGCATTCCCCGGCCCGCTGGACGACCCGGGGTGTCGTCCGTGACCCGCAAGCCGTCTCCAGTCAGTCCACCGCATCGAGACTCCTCGAGCCAATCGCACTGATGGCTGTCTATCTCCGCGTACGGCTCCGGCGATTTGCCAAGCGGCAGGCATCATTGTTGCGCGCGGCGGAGTCTATCTTGGCGTCCGTAGGGGAGTCACAAGCCGAGTTGAGTCTGGAGTTGGTGGGCGACCGCCGCATGCGCCGATTGAACCGCATGTACCGCAAGAAAGATCGCACCACGGACGTCCTGGCGTTTCCCATGCGGGAGTCGCATAATCCCTGCCCGATGCTGCTGGGTGACGTGGTGATCTCAGTGCCGACGGCGCGTCGCCAAGCCAAAGAGTCCGGACGATCCTTGGGGGACGAACTGGCTGCGTTGCTGGTGCACGGGGTGCTCCATCTGTGTGGGTATGACCACGAACGAAGCGCACGAGAAGCGGTGCGCATGCGCCGTCGAGAAACGGCGATCGTCAAGATGTTGAATCCCGTGCCATGTCTTGTCATCCGCCGCGCAGGTCGTCCTATAAGGAGACGCTAATCGTGGGATGGTTCCAGCGACTGAATGAAGGGCTCAGCAAAACCCGGTTTGCCGTGCGGCAATCGCTCGATCGGTTCTTGGGACGCACGCCGGAACCGGCGCTATTGGAAGAACTTGAAGGGGCGCTGCTGAGCGCCGATTTGGGCGGCCGCGTCGTTGATCGGCTGATGCGGCAAGTCAACGAGCAGGCGCGTGGCGAACATGCGGCAACCGTACAGGGACTTCAGAACGTCCTGAGCCGCAGCCTGTACGACATCCTCGCACAGGTGTCCGGTCCGTCGTTCGAACAGCTGGTCGAACATGGCCCCAAACCATTCGTCACCTTGGTTGTTGGCGTGAACGGAGTCGGAAAAACCACGACGATTGCCAAGCTGGCACAACGCCTGACGCAGCGCGGGCGGCAGCCGCTGCTTGTAGCCGGTGACACGTTTCGGGCAGCGGCGATCGATCAATTGCAAGTCTGGGCTGATCGAATCGGTGTCCAGGTCATTCGCCAGCGTCACGGGGCTGATCCGGCGGCGGTGGCGTTCGACGGAATGGCGGCAGCCAAAGCGCGGTCGGCGGACGTGGTGTTGATCGATACGGCCGGCCGCCTGCACACCAAGTCCAATTTGATGGATGAACTGCGCAAGGTCAAACGTGTGATTGAGCGCGAACTTCCTGGGGCGCCGCATGAAGTCCTGCTGGTCTTGGATGCCACGGTCGGGCAGAACGCATTGGCGCAAGCCCGCTTCTTCCATGAGGCGGTGGGCGTCACAGGATTGGTCTTGACGAAGCTGGATGGCACCGCGCGAGGCGGCATCGTCGTGGCCATTGCCGAAGAGTTCAAGATCCCTGTCCGGCTGGTCGGGGTCGGCGAGGGGATCGACGACCTCCAAGATTTCAACCCTGAAGCCTTTGTCGCGGCACTGTTTGGACAATCCCCGGCCGGGGCCTAACCCCGCATTTTGCTTTTTGCTTTCGCGAGTCCGTGCTATTCTTTTGCCGTCAGTGCCGGGCCGGCTGGTCTTTCGGCCTCGGTTGAGCGAAGGGAACGGATGGCGATGATGACGCTCTTGATCGTCGACGACGATCAAATGAACTGCGATTTGCTCCAGAACGTTTTCACCCGCCATGGGTATCATGTGCTGTCGGCCACGAGCGGGGTTGATGGACTGAATCTATTTCGCAAACATTCGCCGCGAGTCACCCTGTTGGACTTGCGTATGCCGGAGATGGATGGCTTGACGGTGTTGAAAGAGATCCGCGCCATTGATCCCCATGCGCCGGTGATCGTGCTTGGCGGCGGGGCGACGGAAATCCAGGAAAACCAAGCGAGGGGCTTGCGCGTCACCGACTTTATCCGCAAGGGGTTGTCGTTGGATGTCCTGGTCGAGGCGGTGCATCGGGCCTCGCAGCTTCCAGCGCGACCGAATGTGGCCGCGGTTGCGCCAGACAGCGGCCATGCGGTGAAGCCGACCGATGAATCGGTGCTCGTGATCGACGACGATCCACTGGTGTGTGATCTGCTCGTCCAGTTTTTGAGCCTACGCGGGTACCGCGCACTCGGCGTCAATGACGGACAAGACGCTCTGCGCATGGCCGAAGACGTGTTGCCGGATGCAATCCTGCTGGATCTCGTGATGCCGGGCATGCCGGGGTTAGACGTGTTCCGCGCCTTGCGTGAGAAAGAATTCTCCGGCGGCATCATCATTATGACCGGGAGCCACAACGAAGAGCTGCTGGAAGAGGCCTGGGCGTTAGGCCCTCAAGAGGTGCTGGTCAAGCCGATCGACCTGGAGCGCCTCCTCACGGCGATCCAGCTTGTACTCGTCTGTCGCGAGTGCTAAAAGTTTCCCGATGGCCTACGGGAAATACTGTGTCCCCGCAATTCTCACCCTGTTCCTCATCGGCCCCGGCATGGCACGCGGTCTGGCTGCGTCGCCTGTCGAGGAACGTCCCCTGATTCTGAGCCACGATCTTGTCGTCGAACTGCTCCCCGGCACCCACGACTTGCTGGCGAGAGATGAGATCGTCATCGATGCCCCCATCGAGACAACGGGGCTTGCCTTTACACTTGCCCCGTCATTGCGCGTCGAGTCCGTGACAGTCATGTCTCCGACGGGGCAGAGCACGTCTCGCCCTTCGGATTCGACCGTGGCCTTTACAACAGAACTATTTGCGCAAGGGTCCCGCCAAAGAATCCTCGTCACACTTCCCAAAGCGCATGGCAAGCGTGTGACATTGGTCTGGAAATACCGAGGCCCCATCGACGATCCTCCGAAAGAACCACGCCACTTGCGATTCGTGACGCCCAGCGAAACCGCCGGGCATATCGGGCCGGAAGGGGTGTACTTGGGGGGCGAGAGCCAATGGTATCCGGATATCGACGGGTCGTACAGCATCTACCGGATCACGATCCAGGTCCCTCATGGGTGGACCGCTCTCACGCAGGGACGAAAAACGGAGAGTGCGACGACCGGCACCGGCACGTCATCGACGTGGGTGGTTGCGGACCGTTCCGAGGCGCTGACATTGGTCGCCAACCGGTTTACGGTTACGTCACGCGAATGGACAAGCCGCGACGGGCAGCGCGTCGAACTGGCGACGTATTTCTTTCCCGACAACGCTTCTCTGGCGGATGAATATCTGGACGCCACGGCGAAATATCTCGATGCCTACATTCCGATCTTGGGCGCCTTTCCGTTCGACAAATTCGCGGTCGTGGAAAACTTTTTCGCCAGCGGGCTCGGGATGCCGTCGTTCACGCTCCTCGGCAGTGGCAGCATTAAACGGCATTATGTGCAACCCTATGCGTTGGGACATGAGATTGTGCATTCGTGGATCGGCAATTCGGTCTTCAATCGGGATGGCTCAGGGAATTGGGTCGAAGGGCTCACGACCTATTTGGCGAACTACTATTGGCACGAATTGACCCATGACGACAAACAGGCAATCGAGCAACGGCGGATGATGCTCCAGGGGTATAGTGTGTATGTGGCCCCGAATCGGGATTACCCGGTGGCGCAGTTTGTCAGAAAGAGCGACGAGCGGGACAATGCCATCGGCTATCAAAAATCCGCCTTTGTGTTTCACCTGCTCCGGCGCGAGATTGGCGACGAGGCATTCTGGCGGGGATTGAAGACGTTTGTGGGCCGGTATCGCGATCGTCCAGCCGATTGGGAGAGTATCGAGGCCATTTTTGCACAAGAGGCCCAACGGGATCTGCGGTGGTTTTTCAAGCAATGGGTTGAACGGCCCGGCGCGCCGGTATTGTCGTTGGGTGAGGCTCATGCCCATCGCGTCACCGACAATGACCGCAGGAGTCCCTGGAAGCTGACGGTGCGTGTCCAGCAGACCGGGACATCGTTTCGGATGGCGATTCCTGTCACCATCGTCACGAGAGACACGACAGAGACGAGGTGGGTGTCGCTCGACCCCTCACCAGAAACCGTCGCGGAAATGACCGTTTCAGATCAGCCGAAACTGGTGCGGCTTGATCCGGACTTGATGGGATTTCGCCGGCTGACACGTTCCCAACTCCCGCCGATGTTGAACGGCTACGTGACAGATCGGGACAGGGCGGTGGTGGGGGTCTTTTCTGACGAGGCGTCACCATTCCAGCAGGTCATCGCTCGCGTGGCCGATCAAGAGGCCCCGTTGCCGGAATCGTCCAAGACCAAAATGCTGCGTGGCGCAGGAGCGATGCTCCCCTCCACCGGGTCAGTGCTGGTCTTGGCAGGAGCGGACCAGGCACGGGCAGTCCAACGGATGGTTGAAGAATCATGCGGCAATCTGGTTTCGTTGAGGGATACAGGTTTTGACATCGATGGCCGGACCTATGAAGGATCGGAGATGGCCGCGCTGTTCTCCTGCCATCGGGCGTCTGTGCCGGGTAGTATCGTCACCGTACTGTATGGCGTGAGCCCCGGAGCGGTTGCCAACGCCTCACGGTACTTGTTTTACTACGGGTGGCAGAGTTATGTGATCTTCAAGGACGGGGCTGCGATCAAGCGGGACGTATGGCAGAATCAGCCGGAGACGAAGGAGGTGCGGATCGATGCGATTCGGTAAGTCTGTGAAGCGTCTGTCGTGGAGCCTCTGCGCCGTGGGATGCCTGCAGGCGGGAGCATGGGCTGCCGATGTGCCGAAGGAACCGACGAAGACTGTATCCGGCTCCGCCGAGCGCCACTTGGCCAATATCCGCCAACTGACCGTCGGCCGCCAAAATGCCGAGGCCTATTTTTCCTTCGACGGCACCAAGCTGATTTTCCAATCGACCAATAAGTGGGCAAAGGACTCGCCGGTGTCTACACGCCAGCCGGCCGAGGCTGGGTTGGGCTGTTATCAAATGTATGTGATGGATGTGGACGGTAAGCAGGTGCAGCTGGTCAGCACCGGCGAAGGCGCCACCACCTGTGGCTACTTCTATCCCGGCGATCGCCGCATCCTCTATTCTTCGACGCAGGCGGCCGGACCCGATTGTCCTCCCAAGCCCAAACGCGACGGAGCCTACCGATGGGCGCTCGATGATTACGATATTTTCGCCGTGGACCTCGACGGGCGGAATCTCCAGCGATTGACGGCCACACCCGGGTATGACGCGGAAGCGACCATTTCGCCGGACGGGAAGACCATCGTGTGGACGTCCGTGAAGGACGGAGACCTTGATCTCTATGCCATGAATCTCGACGGGACGGGGATCCGGCGGCTCACTGACGACGTGGGGTACGACGGCGGTGCATTTTTCTCGCCGGACAGCCGGCGAATCGTGTATCGCGCGGCCCATCCGACCGATCCCGCGGAAATCGCCCGCTATCAAGAGCTCTTGGCGCAACGGCTGGTCGAGCCAGGGCAGCTCGAAATCTTCGTCATGAATGCCGATGGGTCAGGCAAGAAGCAGGTGACATCGAACAATGCCTCGACGTTTTCCCCATTTTTTCACCCCGATGGCAAGCGGATCATTTTTTCCTCCAATGTGGAAACCAGGGGAGAAGGCGGGCGGCCGAGTTTCCATCTCTATTTGGTGAATGACGACGGAACAGGATTGGAACGGCTCACGGTGGAAGGCAAGTTCAACAGTTTCCCCATGTTTTCTCCCGATGGGAAACGCCTGGTCTGGGTTTCGGACCGCCATGCGAAGGAGCCGGGTGAGTTCAACGTCTTTCTGGCCGATTGGGTTCCGTGAAGGCGGCAATCGACGATGAGTGAGCGTCTGGGGACCGCTGCGCGCGCCATAGCGCTCAGCTGCGTCTGCCTCTCGCTGGTCATTAGCTTCCTCGGACTTTCCCAGTTCGATCTATCGATTGTCCGTTATGTGCGCTCGGTCACGATTCATCTTCCTTGGAATAAGCTCACAGTTCCATGGATGGCCTTCACCAGCGATGCGGGCAATTGGATTGGTGAAGGCACGCACCTCGTTGTCTTGAGCCTTGTGCTGGTGGGAGCCGGATGGCTGTTCTCGTGGGCGGTGGTCAGACATGCGGGAATCCAGACGCTACTGGCGCATGGCCTCGCGGCTTTGCTGGTCAATGGGCTCAAACATCTCATCGGCAGGCCTCGTCCAAAGTTCGCCCATTCCGGTGACTGGCAGTTCGATCCCTCGTGGGTGTCGGGGTTCGACTCGTTTCCTTCCGGGCATTCCGCCGCCAGTTTCGCCGTTGCAACGGTCTTGGCCAAACGATTTCCGCGCTTCGCCCCCCTGTGCATAGGCGTGGCGGCATTCGTGATGCTCAGCCGTGTCCTTCGCGGGGCCCATTTCCCAACCGATGTCGTGGGCGGTGCCATCGTGGGGGTGATCAGTGGATCGATCGCGGCGATGCCGTTGAGAGAATGGCGCGCCTCCTTTCGGGAGGGGATAGGGCGCTCCGCTGTTGGAGCCGTCGCGCTGTTGACGTTCCTCTGGCTCTTGGCACGTGCTCCTGAACAAGGCCTCGTCGGCATGCTGCTGACCGGACTTGGCCTGGCGGCCATCGCGGCTGGGTTATGGTTGCGGAGAACCGAGTGGACCGGTGCCGAACGAGCAGGTTCGAGTCAGCGCACCACGAGATCATCGCTCTTGCTGTGTTACGGCGTGGCGGCCTTGACCACATCGCTGTACGTCGTCGCGGCAGCCGGGCTAGCGTGTGTGGCCTATTGGCTCAACGGCGTGGTTCCGACGGAAGAGGAGAAGTCTGACGTTCGTGCATGGGTAGTGCTACGGGAAAGTGCTCTGCTTGTCGGTGTGGTGCTGGTTCTCCTGATCCTCTATGCAGGACGAGGAATTATGCCTTTCTGATTTAGTGGCCGAACGGTTTGGAAGGTACGGGCTGCTGGCGTGGTTCCGGGACGCTGACCATAGGTTGGCTTGCAAGGAGGATATAGCCATGTCGCTTGAGGACCGGCTGAAATGTCGCCGCCTCTTTCGGCAGGGAATCCTGCATCGCTTCTTGGGTGAGGATCATCGTGCGGCCTGGTCGTTTCAGCGCAGCTTTCAACCGGTCGAGTTCGTTGGACGGCACGTACAGCACCGTTCGTCGTGAGTAGAACGAGATGGAAGGTCGTGTCGTTCCAAAGGCGATCAACTGATCAGACGGTTCAAGATTTAATCCCGCCGCATAGGCCAATTCCTGCGGAGGGGCAATAGCATAGCGATTGAGGCCGGGAATGACGGTGAGAAGGGCCAGCAGAAACACCGTGGTGACAGCCGCTCCCGCGATGCCGAAGGCGATGCCTCGCCGCTCCTCATTGAGTCCGAAATAACTGATCAGCCCCATCCCGATCAAGACGACCACGGCCGCGACATAGGGGCCGATCCCCAAATCGAATTGGACGGCCACGGGAAACTCCTTCACCAGTTTGCCGGCGAATGTTCCGTAGAGTGACGGCAAAAAGGCGAATCCGATGGCCAGGAGATAGCCCACGCCGGTCATGGCGTGAATCGAGCCCCGTATCCAAGGGGTGGAGGGGTCTTGCACCGCCCGCGACCAATAGAGCGCCGCCAACAACGACGCGGCGGGGAACAACGGGCCGATGTAGTGGGGCAAGCGGGTGGATGACAGGGTAAAAAATATGAAGGTGCCGACCAGCCAGAAAGCTGCGAACCATTCCAGCTCATTCCCAGACTGAGCGGCGTTCTGTGAGTCGGGTGAACCCGAATCAGTCTGTCCGCCGCGCCGCCAGTCCCTCCAACTCTGATAGGCCTGATAGATTCCAGCCGGCAACAACAGGCTCCAGGGAAAGAAGCCGAGGAGCAACACCGGAACATAAAACCAGAAGCCGACTCCATGGCCCTCCATCGGAGCGAGGAATCGCCCGACGGTGTGGACTTTCGCCTGCGACCCGTAGGCATCGCCGTGGATGAAGAACATGGCGGCGTACCAGGGGCCGGCGAGCACAAGGAACGCGAGCGTACCAGCAATGGGGAAGCCCCGTTGCCAGAAGATCGTCCAGCGCCGTGTTGCCGTCAGGTACAGTCCGGCGGCAAGCGGAGGAATCAGAAACCCGATCGGTCCTTTGGTCAAGGTGGCGAGGGCCATGCCGACGTAGAACCCCCACATCCAATGCCGTCCTGCTCCAGGCTCATGCAGGCCCAGCCAGAATCCATAGAGCGACAGGGTGGTGAAGAAAATCAGCACGCTGTCGGTGATGGCCATGCGCCCCAGCGCGAGCATCTCGATGTTCAACAACAGCATGAGTGCGCCGAACAGGCCGGCGGTGGAGCCTCGCAGTCGGGTGAGAAACAGATAGTGCATCAGAATCAGCGCCACGCCGAACAGGGCGGAAGGAGCGCGGGCCGCGAATTCGTTGACGCCGAAGGTGTGATAGGACAGGGTCATCAACCAATAGACGAAGACCGGTTTGGCGACCCGCAGTTCGCCGTTGAAGGTGGGCGTGACCAGATCCCCGGAGACAAACATCTCCCGGCCGGCTTCCGCGTTCCGCCCTTCATCGCGGTCGGTGAGCCCCATGTCGCCGAGCCCGAGAAAGTAGAGCAGGCTCGACAGAGCCAGGAGTACCATCACCGTCGCAAACTGGTTGGGCTGTCGGTCAGCAAGCACGGGATGATCCTATTGCGTGCGCGATGGGTACATAAGTGGATAATTGGACGGTCGAACGATCATGACTGTTGGGCCGGAGGATCGGCTGGGCTCTTGGCGTGGTTCGCACGGTGGATCAGCATCAAATTGCGAATGTAGACCACGGATCCCACGCCTTGTCCGGCAATGAAGACAGGGTCTTGGCGATAAATCGCATAGGCCAACGTGATCAGCCCGCCGATCAGGCTCATATACCAAAACGAGACAGGGACTTGGCTCTCAGATTTTTTCTCGGACGCGATCCATTGGACCACCCAGCGGCCGAAAAAGAGGGCCTGACCGAAGAAGCCGATACCGAGCCAGATGGTTTCAAGACTCATAGAGAGGGTGTGAATGGATCACTCGTCACGGAATTTGTAACGCAACACCCGATCCATCATCCAGCGTACGGCGATCAGATCATAGAGCGACTTGAACAGCCGATTGCCCATGCCGTACTTCGAGAGGCCGTGAATGCGTGGATAGTGCCGGACCGGCACTTCGGTGACGGTGAATCCGTGCATCGAGGCGAGGGCAGGAAAAAACCGGTGCATGCCTTCGTACAGGCGAATGCGCTCCAGCACGGGCCGCCGGAATACTTTCAGAGGGCATCCCGTATCATGGACACCGTCATGAGTGAAAAAGTTGCGCACGCGGTTCGCGATTCGGGAGGAGATCATCTTGACCAGGCCGTCCTGCCGCTGCTGCCTCCAGCCACACACGAGGTCATGGGTGGAGAGGAGGGGAAGGAGTTTCAGAATGTCTTCACTGTCCTGCTGGAGGTCGCCGTCGATCTGAATAATGATCTCGCCGGCCGAATGGCGGAACCCCGCGTCCAACGCGCAGGTCTTGCCGTAATTCCGATCGAAGTGAAAGACCTTCACTTGCGGGTGGAGCATTGCCAACCGGTCGAGCTCCTCGCTGCTCCCGTCGCTGCTGCCGTCGTCCACCAGGATAATCTCGAACGGCCTCGACCGGGAGTGCTCGTGCGAATCCAGCACTTTCAGCAGGCCTGCGAGCAGGGGCGACAGATTGTCCCGTTCATCCTTGATGGGAATGATGACGGAAGCCCAGGGGCTGGACGGCGTCATGACGGGCGAATGCTCCGGAAGCAGTCTGTGCCAGGCGTAATCACGCGCGCATTCTAACGGATGGTCGAAGGAGCGTCAAACAACTGCTGGCTCCTTCGAAAATTGGAGAGGGCGGCAGCGGATACGACCTAGACGCGGCGCTGTTTAAGATTCACATGTTCCGGAGCCGAATAGTTCACACACATGGGCGGTATCACCCTGTCGGCGGAAGTCGCTGTGGAGGGTGGAAACCATTCCTCCGCGATTTTCTTTGAGGCTCTGCGGCATGGTTCTTCAATGTGCGTATAGGTGAGGTGCGACAGGACAAGGATACACGCGACAGCTGCGATGAGAAACAGGAAGCCGATCAACGGATGTGGAGTGAGAAGGGGATCCCCGTTCAGATCGAAGACTCGTGGCGTGTGCAAGCCCAACCTCAATACCTGGCAGAACAACCAGATCACCGCCATATGTACCATGTAGACGGAGTAACTGATCCTTCCAAGCCAGGCCAATGGTGCTGCTTCCAGAAATGTACTCAGC
>DASUMN010000239.1:0-7632 GCA_036277675.1 Nitrospira sp.
AGGCGTTTCGGAAGCTGGGGTTCGATGAAGTGGTCGAGATGTATGACAAGGATGCGGTCTCTCGCCGGTTGCATCAAGTCTTGAACGATATCTTGCCGAGAAAAGTCGGTCGCATGGATCGGTTGGTGATTTTTTATGCGGGCCATGCAGGAGCGGCACCAGATGCCGAGGGAGAAGAGCGAAGCTATCTCGTGCCGCTGGACGCACAGCTCAATAACCCGGCGAAAGCCGTGACCGTCGAGCAGCTTAAGGAGTTTACCAGGCGGTCTGCGTCGAAACACACTCTTCTGATTTTCGATGCGCCGGTGTTCGGATGGGAGATGACGGTGGCTCAACCGCTCTCGCCGGAAGGCCGGCTGGAGCCGGAAGGCGAGATGGACCGTCGTGCAACACAAGTAATCAGCGCGGCTGGCAAGGGCGAGTCCTCGTCCCGTTCCAATGGAAAAAGCGTCTTTGTGCAGGCGTTGCTGGCCGGACTCGCAGGTGCGGCCGATATGGACAAGAATGGGTGGTTGATGGCTTCCGAATTGGGAACATACCTGATGCAACAGGTGCAGGAAGATTCCAAGGGGACGCAGCATCCAGCCAGTGTGCGGATTGACGGCGACGGGGATACGGTGCTGGTCGAAGGGCGCAAGGCCGTTACCCAAGAGGATCGTGCCACCAAGACCACCCCTTAACCCTTTTCCCCACCTTTCAGGTAACCCAGACCTATCTTAAGAGCACGGCGGGTGATTTCCGCTCTGTGTTCAGGCGGATACGCGGCCAAGATCGTGGCAACATTGGGGTCTTGGATGTCAAGATTGGCGATGGTAATGATGCCATCTTGAATCTGAATGTCGGCCATACGTGTGTTCTCCTCCCTTATCCCTGCCGTGATAGGGTCATGAATGATCGAGGCATGAGAACATTCTCATGCTCCTCAACGATGACGGTGCGTTTCGTTGACGGAAGTAGGCACGCATGTTAGCATGATTTCGCAATTGCTTCGCAACACTTTTCAGAGCAACCGCACAACGGTTTCAGCCGAAGGAGGATCAGATGATGAGGTCGCAAGCGATGAGAACTCGGGTGATCGGGAGCGGTCTCGCTGTGCTTCTTCTCGTAGGGCTCGCGGCCTGTGGCGGTCCTCCGAAGTGGGTAGAAAGAGGCTCTGGGTATATGAACGACAAGGACAGCAAGGCGTTTTATGGCGTCGGCTCGGTTACAGGGGTACGGAATGAGCCTCTCGCCTGGGATACGGCTGAGAATCGTGCCCGAGCAGAAATCGCCAAGACCTTTGAAACCTATACGGGCTATCTGATGCGGGACTACGCCGCCTCAACGACGGCGGGAGACTTTACGAAGAACACCGAAGAACAGCACGTCGAGCGGGCCGTCAAAACCGTGACCACTGTGACACTCAGCGGGGTTCGTCCCATCGAGCGGTACAAGGACGAGGAGACCAACACCTACTACGTATTGACGAAGCTCAGCTTGGAAGACATGAAGAACAATATGGAAAAGGCCAAGGAACTCAACGCGCAGGTTCGGGAATATGTTCGCAAGAACGCCGATCGCCTGTTCGATCGGCTGGAAAAAGAAGAGGAAAAGCGGGCGGCAAATTAAGCCGGCCTACATGCTGCGGGCTCGCGCGGGCTGTTCACCATCCTTGCGGGGAGTACTCACGTGACTCAGACACATCGCCGATTTCTTTCCGTCATGGTGTGTGCGGTTCTTGCCTTGGCTGGCTGCGGACATGAGTTGAAAGTGACTCGTGTAGATTCTGGTCTGGTGACAGATCTGAGCGGCCGATGGAACGATACCGATTCGCGGATGGTCGCCGAGGCGATGGTGAAGGATGCGTTGCAATACCCCTGGCTCGGGAATTTCTCTCAGGCAAAGGGGCGCCAGCCGGTCGTCGTCGTGGGCACGGTCGTCAACAGCAGCCATGAGCACATCAGCGTGCAGACCTTCATTACGGATTTGGAGCGTGAGCTGACGAACTCCCAGAAGGTCACGTTCGTCGCCGGCAAGGGCGAGCGGGACGAAGTTCGGACCGAGCGCAAGGAACAGGCCGTCTACGCCAGTGAAGAGACGCAGAAGGCTCCCGGGAAAGAAACAGGGGCCGACTACATGATGAAAGGTACCATCGCCACGATCTTGGATGAAGCCGACGGGACCAAGGCGGTGTTTTACCAAGTCGATCTCCAGATGATCGACTTGGAGAACAATACGAAGGTCTGGTACGGACAGAAGAAGATCAAGAAAGTCGTTGAAAAGAAACGAACGGTCTTTTAGCGTTCGCGAACCCCGTTGAGCCTATTCCTCCCACGCGTCGCCCATTCTCTCTCCTGCCTCTCAGTTTTCACCGCGGTCCTTTTGACCGGCTGCGGCCCTTCGATAAATCGCTACGCACTCATTGAGCAGAACTTGCTCGCCGGCGATCCAGCACAGGCCGCGGCGATCGTCGAGCAGGCCGAAAAAGAGTACGGAACCAAGAGCCGTGTGCTCTACGGTATGGACAGAGGGTTGACGCTCCAACTGGCTGGGGACTATCGGCAAAGCTCGATGGCCTTGGAACAGGCGGAGGAAGCCGTCGAGCGGCTCTACACCAGAACCATCCGGTCCGAGACCACCGCATTTCTGACCAACGACAACGCATTGCCCTACGAGGGGGATGCCTATGAGCATGTCATGCTCAATGTCGTGAAGGCCTTGAACTACGCGATACAGGGGGATGTGCAGGAAGCGCTTGTCGAGGCGAGGCGCATCGACCACCGCTTGAACCTGCTCAGTGATCGAGTCAAGGACCCAAGCGGGTATCGCAACGACGGGTTTGCCCGTTACCTGAGCGGAGTCTTGTATGAGGCGGCCGGCGATCTCAATAACGCGTTTATCGCCTATCGCAATGCGTTCGAAGCCTACGAGGCGGCGCGCGGCTGGTCGAGGATTTTACCACCGCCTTCGTTGCGCGCCGATATTCTGTGCATGGCTGAGGCGCTGGGCCTGTTAACTGAATTGGACGGCTACCGGAAACAATTTCCTGACGTCGTATGGGAACCAGCCTCGGCGCGTCGGCAGCTCGCTCAAGTCGTGATGATCAGTTATAATGGCCGCGCGCCACGGAAAGAAGATCGCTTTATCGATCTCCCGATCAGTTTGGATGCATTGCAGTTGGTGTTGCTCAATCGCGGACTGTCCCAATCCTCCCGCTATCGGGATCGCGCGATGGACAGCGTGTTGTATGGGCTCAGCGGGCGGGTTGTGCGGGTGGCATTGCCACGCCTGGTTTCGCAAAAGACGCAGGTGCCCTTCGAGACCATGACATTGACCGACGCGCAAGGAAATCCTCTCACGGTACGGTCGGAGCCGGCACACAATCTGACGGCATTAGCCGAGAAAAGTTTGGATGATCGGATGCCGGCCATCACCGCCAAAGCTTTGGCGCGCGCTGCTTCAAAATTTGCCTTGGCGGAAGGTGCGGTGATCGGGGCCCAACACGCTGCGGGACGCGATGCCGCGCCTTGGGTCGGGCTTCTCGTTGGGATACTGGCCAAGGCGCTGGCGGTGGGGTCGGAAGAGGCGGACAAACGGAGCTGGCAGACACTGCCTGACGAAATCCATGTGGCGCGGGCTTGGGTGCCTGCGGGCCGTTACCAACTGGCGATTCAACCGTCAGGCCGGCGGGTGTCCACTGAGCGGGGAGAGCAGGTGCTCGATCTCGCGCCGGGCCAAACAGCGTTTATCCTCCAGCGTGTCATGCAATGATGAGTTGTACGCGATCCATAGCGCGATTCGGGGCCATGTCGGTAGGCGGAGTAGTCCTCCTTGCCCTGTTATCGTCAGGCTGTGCTTGGTTCGGCGGCAACGCCAAACCGGGATGGATCGACGATGCCGATGCCGAGTATCCTCCCGCGCAATATTTGGTGGGTGTCGGGCAAGCCGGCGACCGGAATGGGGCTACGGACCAAGCCTATGCGGCGGTGGCGAGGATTTTTAAAGCGGAAGTCACTGCGCAGGCCAAGGATTGGGAATCGTATCTCGTCATCGAAAGCCGCGGCGCGACACATGCCGAGCGGCGACTGGCACTCGACTCGGTCACCAAAGTCTCAACGGATAAGGCGCTTGAGAACGTGAGGATCATGGAGACCTGGTATGACGGGAACAAGGGGGTGCATTATGCGCTGGCCGTGATGAGTCGGCCCCAAGCCGAAGCGTCGGTGATGGAACGGGTAGCGGCGCTGGATCGATCAGTCGAAGCCGATGTCGCTGAGTCGAAGCAGACATCCGACAAACTGGCCAAAATCCGCAATCTTCGGCGGGCCGTGAGGAACTTGGTCTTGCGCGAAGCCTACAACGCCGACTTGCGGGTGATTCGTCCGAGTGGGCGTGGAACGGTGGCTCCCTATCAGGTGAACGAATTGTCTAATGAATTGGAGCAGTTTCTCACACGCAATCTCCTGCTGGACGTTCAAGTCGCCGGTGATCAAGCCGAACCGATTGAGCGAGCGTTGACTGAAGGCCTGCTCCGCGAAGGACTGAACGTGGTGACCGAGACGGCGGTCGGTGAGGGACGGACGCCTGAACTGCTGGTGCGTGGCACGGCACGGCTCGTTCCCATTCAAGTCCGTGACCCCAATTTCAAATACGTGCGTTGGTGCAGTGATTTCGACGTGGTGGAAGTGGCCACCAGCCGGGTCGTCGGCGCGATCGCGCGGGGCGGCAAGGAGGGCCATCTGACGGAGCGTGAGGCAACGGCCAAGGCGCTGCGTGTCATGCGGCATGAGCTGTCGGCGGATGTCGCCAGGGCGATTGCCGCGCATATTTTCGGTGAAGCCGCGCTGCCGAAGTCGGCGGCGATACCGGGAGGGGGCTGCCCCAGAGAAGACTCGTCTGGGGGATCGCCGCCCTAAACAGCTTAACGATGGGCGTTAACGAGGAGGGAGGACGACTGTGGGTACAACTGAACCGAAAGTGACAGGCCGCGCACCGCGCAGCAGAGGACGCGGGTTGACGAAAACCGGGCAGAAGGTCTCGAGCCGGCTGGCAAAGCGGCGCTTGAACGACCGGCTGAAGGAGGATACGGCGGCATTCAACCAAGGCAATCTGGCCGATACGTTACGGAAAGAGGGATATGAAGAGGTTCCATTGGATGAGCTGCAAGATCGTCTTTCCAAGCTCCCAGGGCCGTTGGCGGAACTCATTCTGAAGGGGAGGATGTAGGGAGATGCCGTACTATTATTTCGACTCGACAGCGCTCGTCAAACGATACAGCATGGAGCGAGGGACGCGGATTGTGAATAAGTTGCTGGTGAAGCGCGGCAAGGTTGCCGTGGTGCCGACGTGGTCCGTGACGGACTTTTACGCCATGATGTCGACGCGCGCGCAAGAGGGGCATATCACGCGAGACGACTGTTATTCGGTGTTCTATAAGTTTGAAACCGAGTCGAAACAGGGGCTCTTTCACTTCATCGTGCCGACGGTGGATACCTATTTACGGACGAAGGAACTGGTATTGGAGTATCCGTTTCTGCGGTCGCAGCAAGTGATGCACCTGGCGCTGGCGTTGGAGTTGAAGCCGCTGCGGCTCACCGTTGTCAGCGCGGATACGCATCTGCTGGCTGCATCCAAAACGGCGGGATTGCATATCGTCAATCCCGAGGAAGATTAACCCCGAACGGCAGAGAGTATGCGGAGAAGGCGTCGCCCACAGCAGCCGGGCGGCGCCGAATCCGTCATGAATGATGCGGGTTAGGGCTTGTCCGTTGAAAGCTTTTTCCCGAGACGCCGGGCAAGCCGCACCATGCCGGGGGAACGGTCGTCAGGGCTGAGCAAGACGTTCAGCAGGTGAGGCTGGCTCTGGTCGGCAAAGGCGGCTGCCAGGCAGGTTTCGAACTCGCGCTGGGTGCGCACGCGCGAGCCTACCCCGCCGCCGATCATGTCGACGAGTTTCTCGTACTGCCACTCGTGCACATCGTTGAAGGGACCCTCCAGAATTTCCCGCTCCGTTGAATAGCCGCGGTTGTTTAATAGAACGACGATAGGTGCCAGCCCATAGCGGACGCAGCTGGCCAACTCGGTACCGGTCATTTGGAAGGCCCCGTCTCCCACCAGCACGAGAGGCCTCAGGCTTGGATCGGCGAAGGATGCACCGAGCGCCGCGGGCACGGCGAAGCCCATCGACGTGTAGTAGGCCGGCGACAGGAATTCGAAACGGTGGCGCACGTGCAGATCCGCCGCGGCAAACAGCGATTCGCCGACGTCGGCGATCACCACGGTCTTGTCCGTCAAGACGGTATCGAGGTGACGGAAGAGGCCTTCGAGGGTGACCGGCGAATCAGGGTCCGGCTGTGGGGCATGGGCCACAGTGCGTCCTGGCGGTTTGCGTAAGGGGAAGGAAGGGAGCGGCGCCTGTACGAGGGCCTGGACGAAATCCTGGAACTTGATGGATTCGTACCGGTGGTGTTTGATGGCGACGCGGTCGGCCGTGGCATGAATGGTTCGCCCTTCGGAAAGCAACGGTGAACGGGAATCCAGGTCTTCGACGTCCGAAAGGATCGAACCGAGGATCAAGAGACAATCGGAATCGTTGATGAACTGCTGCACGTCGTCCCGCCCGATGAGGCCGCCGTACACGCCGACGTAGAGCGGATGGTCTTCCCTGATGATGGATTTCCCCAACAGGGTCGATGCGATCGGAATGTTCATCCGTTCCACCAGCTTGGCGAGGTCGTCCTGCAAGCCGAACCGGCCGACCTCCGCGCCGACCAGCATGGCCGGCCGCTTCGCCGACGCCAGCATGGTGCGGACTTCTCCCACCGCTTCTTCTAGGGCGGCCGGATCGCTCGGTTCATCCTCCAGGCAGATCGTCTTCATCGTGCCACCCAGCGGCGTATAGACCATGTCGCGTGGGATTTCTAAATAAATGGGGCGCCGATACCGTAAGAGCGCGGCAAAGGCCCGGTCCATTTCCCGTTCGGCAGTCAGCGGATCGTCGAGCGTCACGGCGGCGACCGTCATGCGCTCGAACACCTCACGCTGCGTCGAAAAATCCCTGACCATATGGTGCAGATACGGTGTGCGTATTCGCTCTGAAAGTCCCGGCGAGCCGGTCAGCAATACCACCGGCGAGCGTTCAGCATAGGCACAGGCGATGGCATTGACCGTATTCAACCCTCCGACACAGTACGTGACGCAGACAGCGCCGATCCCGTTGATCCGCGCATAGGCATCCGCGGCGAATCCGGCGCAATCTTCGCGGGTCGTGGCAATGTGTTTGATAGGAGACGCCTCAATCAGCTGGAAGAGTGACAGGACATAGTCGCCGGGAATGCCGAAAATGTGGCGGACGCCGAGGCTATGCAGACGATCCAGGACCGCGGAGCCGATGGTAGCTTTGTTGCCCATTCTTCTTTATCCTCACACCGACGGTTTGCACCGTGCGTGATCAGGAAAACATACTGGCTGGAGTTCGTCAAGCACTGAGCATGTGATGATCGGAGGGACGACAACCGACTATGCGACCACACACAGTCAGGGACACCCTGTTACAGGAGAAAAAAGAATGACAGCGATGGCCCAGGTCCACCTGACGTCACGACGCCTCCCGGAGGGGCGACCACTTTGGCTTTTTGCCGGTTATGTCGGACC
>DASUMN010000240.1:0-21489 GCA_036277675.1 Nitrospira sp.
CCACCTCCAGTCACAAGTACAATAGGAGGCCCGCCAGACGCTGGACCTGAAACCGGAGAAACAGGATACGGGCCCGCGGTTGGCGTCGGCAGAAGGCTTGGGGGTACCGTACCCACCGGCAGAGACGGTGGAGTCGTCGGCGCGTCGTTCAGGTCCGTCACGGTGATGGTAAAGGTCTCGCTGTCGCTCAGCGCCCCCGTCCCGGTGTCCGTCACGGTGATCGTGACCGCCGGCGTCAGCCCGCCCTGCGCCTCCGTCGGCGTCCAGCTGAAGACCCCCGTGCTCGCATCGATCGTCATCCCCAGCGCCAGCGACGCCGCATCCAGCGAGTAGGTCAGCGTGTCCGCCGGCACATCCGCGTCCGTCGCGCTCGCACTGAAGCTCAGCGTCGCCCCTTCGGCCACCGTCTGGTTGCCGATCGCCCCCAGCACCGGCGCGTCGTTCAGGTTGTTCAGATTGATTGTGTAGGTCTGTGTCGAGAAGGAGCCGTCGGCGCTAGCCGCTTGCACCGTAATGGTGTGCGAGGTGGCACTCTCGTAGTCCAACAACGTGCCGTCCAACACCGTCACGACGCCCGTGCTGCTGTTGATCTGGAAGCGCCCACCGGCGTTGTTGGTCAGGCTGTAGGTAATGGTATTGTTGGTCACATCGGCATCGCTCGCCGAGGCGGTGATCCCGACCGCCGTGCCGGTCGCCGCATTCTCATTGACGGCGTTGGTGGTGGCATTGATATCACTGATCGCCCCCACATCGAATTCATCGACATCATTCAAGTTGATGGTAATGGTGGCCGTGTCCGTCAGTGAGCCATCGCTCGCCTGCACGGTCAGCGTAAAACTGGAGATACTCTCACGGTTGAGTACGGCGCTGTTGGCCACCGTTATGGCCCCGGTGGTACTGTTGATCGTAAAGCCGCCCAGGCTGTTGCCCGCGGCGATGCTGTAGGTAATTGCTTGACCGTCCCGGTCCAGATCCGTCTCCGTGAATGAATCATTCACGTTGTAGACGCTCGTGCCATTGGGACTATTCTCATTCAGGCTGACGGTCGCATCCACAATGTCAGGCGCATCGTTCACCGCCGTCATCGTGATGGTGGAAGTTCGATTCGCGCTATTCGCGTTGGTCGTGTCACGAACGACAACGTTCACCGCCCGATTCGTCGTGGTCGGTGCGTCACTCGTGTTGTTGTACAGGATGCCCTGCAAGATGGTCGTATATGTCGCCACCGACGCTGAACCCGTAATACTCAGCACTCCGGTGCTGGAATTGTAACTCACCGTCAGCCCAGCCGCCGCCGTTGTTGCCGAGGTATTGAGCGAGAGCGACTCCACTGAATTCCCATCGGGCCTCGACGTGAGCGTCGCTGTTAGACTCGTGACATCGTTGTCATTGTCTGACACTACTCCTGACGACGCGATCTGGACCGCTGTCCCCTCGGTAAACGTAACCGTCACGGCATTGCCAGGATCCCCCCCGTTCAGATCCACCGAAGGAGCGGCAAGAATATGGACAAAGTCCAATTGTGCCTGCTCACCGACGACGATGCCGGTCTCGATCTGGCCGACCTGCTCTTCAAGAATCCAATCCCCACCAAGCACGACGTGTCCGGTGGCATCCTCCGAGGCAGCCACATCCGCCCCGGTTAGCATGGCGAGCGTTTGCATCGCCGTCAGTCCGTCTTCACCACGACCAAAGTCGCAGCCGTAGATCATCAGATCGGCTTCTGCGGATAGGCTTGTGCCGATTTGCTGAAACAGTTCGGCATATTGCGTACTGATTGACAGTTGGCTCAAGGAGCTCGACCCAAGCTCCATCTCACCCTCAGTCCCATGGCCGATCAGGTGAATCGCGTCGATGCCGGTCCGCCCGGCGAGCACCTCCGCCATCTGCTCCACACCGTCTCGAGTAGGATCGAGAATGTACACTTCGACATTGGCGCTGATGCCGTCGAGGAGGTGCTGATAATCCAGAACACTCGATGAGACAAATACGACTTCTTGTCGAGCCTCATTGGCGTCGTAAACTGCCAACGCATCGAACAACGCTTGTTCTTCGGTCGTGAACTGTGGCTCACCGGTCGGCGCGGAGAGTAGAGTATCGGCCGTGCTGGTGTCTTCAGCAGACAACGCCGAGGCTGCTTGATCTTGTGCAAGCTGGTCGCTGGTCACGGCACCAGCCGTCGCGACGGCGGCACCATCGAACATGAGACGGGATTCTAATGACAGTAACGAACTGCCGAGGAAGGAACTTCGGAGTGGGGTGTTCTCGTGATCTGCGAGAGGATGTTGCCGCGTTTTCGTGGCACCGACCGCTGGTTTCTTGTTTTTGCGGAGAATTCTCATGGCTGAATCACGACACCGTCCTTGGCATGCCTAGGGAATCCACTAGGATACGTGCAAGGGCAGTGCCCATTTCACCATGAGAATTCCTCTTTGTTTGTCGGTTGGTTATAGTTATTTGTTCTTGAAAGAACGGCGTGGGAGACAATTTGCGTCACTGATATCTCTTATTTATTGATCTGGATCTTTAGGCGGAAGGCAGAAACTATGGAGTCACTGCTGAACGGATTCGTCTACGCTCCGCTTTCACGAATGAAGATACGGGCACCCTGTTCCCACACCCGTCGAGCGATGCTGATACGAGGGCCCTCTACCAACACCGTCCCACGCACCGCCTGGTTCCATTGTGGCGGCGCCTCGGTTAGCTTCAGAGTGACACGATAGACGGAGGCTTCTGGTTTCAGCTTGTGTGCGGCATCTTCTCGAACCGGGACTTCTCCGCCATACAAAGACACGAGATAGGGCACCGTAAAACTGCTCTCGTCGATGTCTCGAATCTCGATGATTTTTGCAATCACGCTCGGCCGGTCAGCTCCCTCCGGAATGAAACGAGCCGATTGTCCTGTCTGGAGATAGCCGACCTCTGTTTCAGGCGCCAGCGCGTGCAGCTCTTCAGCGGCCGACGCAACGACATAGGCAAGAGGTAATTCTTTATTGATCCACCGCCCCGTATGGAGCGCTTCCGCCCGATCGGTTACGATCCCGGCGATCGGAGCCGTCAGGGAGAGATTCTGCTGCTGCTGCTGAAGGCCTTCCAGTTGCGAAAGATGCGCCTTCAGCGTCTCCAGCCGCACCTGGTGCTTTGCCAATTCTTGCTGGCCAGCAAACTGACGAAGGCTTTTTAAGCGTTCGACTTCAATCCGTTTGCGCGTCAAGGCAATGTCTTTTTCGAGCGTCGGGGACTCCAACACCACCAGCCCTTCTCCTGGCTCCACCCGCCGGCCTTCTTCGATCGCCAGGCTGACAATCCTCCCAGGCGCCGGTGCATAAATGGTGGCATGGGGTGTCGATTCCAGCACTGCAGGAAGGCTGATGCGATCAGACCAGGGCACAAACAACGCCGCGACTAACAGAACCATCGCCCCGGCGGAGATCCCTGCTCTGCTTTGTTGTCCGATGCTCTCTCGCAGGTTCCACCAGGCTTTGAACTCGCGCACGACCGGCAGCAGGATGAACCACCCGATCTCGACCGCAAACAAGATGACCCCCAGCACTTTGAAAAAGTAGTGATACACGACAAGGGCGATACCGACAAACAGCGCAAACCGGTACACCCACACAGCCCAGGCGAACCAGACCAAGAAGCGGCGACGCGCGTCGGACACCGGCTCAGGCATCGGCACATCCAAGCCGAACAGCAGCTTGCGCAGTCTCCACTGCCCGAAGGCAAAAGCGCGCTCATGCAGGTTGGGCATGCCGAGCAGGTCGGACAAGACATAGTAGCCGTCGAACCGCAAGAGTGGGCTCAAGTTGATAGCCACACCCATCAGCAAGCTCGTCGTCGCCATGATAAAAACCAGACTTCGCAGTACGCCGTCGTCGAGGAAATTCCAGGCGAAGAGCGCCACGGCGGCCAGCGAACATTCGACGACCATTCCAGCCGCGCCAATGGCGGCCCGCTGGCGGCGAGAGGTCAACTTCCATGCATCCGACGTGTCCGAATAGAGCATCGGCACCATGACGATCATGGCGATTCCCATGGTGGGAACACGACAGCCATAGCGAGTCGCCGTGTAGGCGTGCCCCAATTCGTGGAACACTTTGACAATCGCCAGACAGAGCAGGTACAACGCGAACCCGCGGGGAGTGAAAAAATGCAGGATCGTGGCAGTAAAGGTGTCCCACTGACGTGAAACCAGATAGAGTCCCGTCAAACCGATGATCAGCACAAGGTAGGCGACGGATCGTGAGTAGAGCCGCTCCACATAGGGAAGCGTCGCGCGAAGAAACCGATCCGGCTTGACCAGCGGAATTTGGACAAAGAGATAGTGGTGGAGGAGCCAGAGCAGCCATTGCGGCCGCGCCGCTTCTGCATGGGCCGCATACGTACGGTAGCCTCCCTGCGGCGGATCCCGCATGAGATGATTCCCGTACAGGAACTTCAACAAGTCATCGAGATCCTGCGCAGTGGCACGGCAGGTCGTTTCCGCATGAATCTCCGCCAACACCGTTTTGGCGGACCGCCCTTTCCAGCGCGACAGTATCTGATAGGCAGCCCACCCGATCTGAAAGTATTTCCCACGGACAGAATCGACGATCACCCAGGTTGGCGAACCGTCGGTGCTCGGAGTGCTTTCGACAAACCGAAGGTCTTCACGCAACGGCGGCAAGACCTTTTCCCGGCTTTGAGGCGTCGGCCCACTCATATCCCAATCCACGGTCTCAGAGCAGAAATCGGCCTGCGGAACAGATAGGTGAACAACGTCACCTGTTCCCCATAAATCTTGGCACTCCCCTGCCAGCCGATACGAAATTCCGCCGATCCCTGTTCAATCTGTGCGATCACCCGGTACGCGAGCGTATTGTTCGGTAACACTTCGGCATGATAGCTCGCATGGCGGACAGTGGCGGGAACGCTGGAAAAGGGAGTGGCATTCAGAAACAACTTGACCGGGGCACCTTCGCGCAACACGATGGCGTCTTCCACGGGCAGATCAATGCGCACCTCCAGCCGTTGCGGATTGGCCAGTTCCATAATGCGTTGCCCGACCACGACAGGTTTCCCGACCCAATCGGACTTATCCGTGTACAGCACGAGCCCCGCTTGCTCCGCCTTCACATCGACTTTCGCCAGCCGTTCGTACATATAGTTTCGCTCGGTCTCCCGTAACTCAACCTCGGCTTTCAACTGCGGCACATCCGCTTTCTGTTCAGCTTCCACAAACGACCCTTGTAACGCACGGCGGTAGTGCGCAAGCGCCACATCAAGATTGTGTTCGGCGACTTCATATTCGCTCCTGAATGTCGTGTCTTCATACGTAAGTAACACGTCGCCCTCTGTGACCATGGTATTGGGTGGAACGAGGATTTCCGCAATGACTCCGTCGATCGGAGCGCTCACGATCACAGGATCCTTTGCGATGATCTTTGCAGGAGCCAGTGTGGACATGGGAACGGGGATAGCAAGGGCGCCCATGATGACGGCGACAAGAATCCATGTCGCGGCTCGGCTCAGTCCCCATCGCCATCGTATGCTGTTCGATTGTCCCACCGCCCGCCAGGCATAGGCATAGGCCTCGCTCATTCGTTGCAGTACCGTGACTTCGTGGTCGGCCCATGGCTGGTCTCGCGTGAGCCACAAGCCTCCGAGGATTTCTCCATCGGGATGCTTGAGGGGACACCACAGTCCACGGCCCGGTGTAAATTCGTTCCAGTCCGACCTGCACTCCGCAGGGCAATCCGCCTCCGACACTTGGCGGATATCGGGACCCACCGAAGCCGCGCGCAGAGATTGAACCAATCGTTCTGTCCACTGCATTAACGGTGCGGTGCGATCTATGACCGGAACGCTCGAGGCGGCACACACTTCAGATCGAGGCGACGATGCCGTCAGCGGTATCAGGAAGATGGCTTGTTGATAGGGAACGAGGCGGCGTGTTTCATTGACGTAGAAAAATTGCAATTCTTCCCGGGTTCGAGCCGCCCGTACCATGCCCTCCACTTGGAGCAACATGGTAAACGATGTGCTCCTCGGCGGTGGATTCAGCGTCGTGACTTCTGCAGTGACCATATCAATGCCGGAGGTCGGCGAATGCCGCGGCCCCGCTCATCCCGGCCAGCACGTTCGCGGGTTGTGAGCGAAATACCCCCTTGACCTTCACCGTCTGGCTGGCAGGATCGACGTTGGCACCGATGTCCTGGACCACGGCGGGATACTGCAGTCCTGTTTCATCAACGGCATACTCGAAGCGGCTGCCAACCTTGAGCCAAGCAAGGGCCTTCGACGGCAAAATCAGTTCGATCTCGAGCACGCTGTCATCCAGCAAACTGATGAGCTGATCGTTGGGAAAGACGTTTTCATGTTCGTTCACGATCGTTTTGACAACTCGCCCTGGAAAGGGCGCCAGCACGGTGCAGCCGTTGACGTTCACTTGCGCTGCCTTCACAGTGGCCAACGTTTTGTCGGCTTCAGCCTGTGAAATGTCGAGTTCGAGCGTGCCAATCGCTTGATGCTGCGCCAGACGAAGATTGTTCTCATGGGTCTTCTTTTTTGCCCGATGCTCCGCCTGGGCACTATCGAGTTCAGCCTCATACTTTGCGCAATCGAGTGCCACCAGGAGCGCCCCTTTTTTGAACCGTTGTCCCTCTTTGAAGGGGAGCCGACTGATACGACCCTGGACTTGGCTGGCCAACGTCGCCTGTGCCGATGCCTTCACGACTCCTCGGATCGTGCTGAGCTCAGCTGCGCTGCTCGCGGGCTTGGCTTCAGACCTTGCCGCACCCATGGCTGATTCCACCCAGGGATGAGCCATCACGGCAATCAATGCGGCGGGAAGCACTGTCCGGCAAAGGCATGTCACTTGATCAGCTCCTTGCTTTTGGTCCATCGGGTGCGCAGTTGAAACGCGAGATCGGACACGCTGTGTTCCTGTCCGAGATCCACGGGCAAGACATCTTCTCCGACGGCCGCCAGAATTGACGCCCAGGCTGTTTGCAGTTCCGCCTCTACGGCATCGTATCGGAGTTGCGCCGCGACCTGCGCCACTCGCTCGCGCAGCATCGCCTGTTCGCTCAGCTTGGAGGACCGCCAAGCCAGGCGTGCCTGTTCGGTAATTTGGGATTGGGTGTCGTAGTACAACAGTGCCGTTGCGGATTCTTTTTTGGCATGCGCCAGTTGCGCCACACTGACATGGACCTGCGACATGACCGCCATCGTCAGGGCGAGATTCTGTGTATGGAGCACCTTGTCTTGCGCTTCGATCGTTTTAGCCCGAGCCGGATACCGAACCAGGCTCAGTAAATTCCAACTTGCACGCGCGGCATAGGCGCCCCAGTGGTTGTTGAACAGAAACTTGTTGCTATTGTAGTTCTCTCCAATCACAAGATTGAGGCTGGGCATCATTTCCATGATCGCCGCTTTGGCCTCTTGCGCATTGATGCGGCGTCGGTAATCGACCATCTTCAGCTCCGGCCTCGCTTGCAGCGCCCGATCTTCCAACGCCGCTAAATCTGATGGCAACGCGAGGGATTTGGCCTCACGGTCCGGCACCATCAACACCATGTCCGTTTCCTGGCCCGGGGGAAGATTGATCAACGCAGCCAGTTGAAGCTTCGCCGTATTCAAATCCCGAAACAACTGTTGGATATAGCGTTGGGTATTCAGGAGGTCGAGCTTGTATTGTAAGGGCACCAATGGCGCGTTGAGCCGTTCGTCCTGAACCGCTTGGGCTTTGTCGAGCGCGGTCTTGACCCATTCGTCCAACAGTTTCAAGGATGGGAAAATGCGCTCGGCGCTGACTGCCCGCCAATAGGCAACTCGTACATCCTGCATGACACGATTGGCGACACGCCGCCGCTCTTCATCCGCAATGAGTACATCGTCCGCCGCCTGCTTGGCACGGATATAGGAGAGTCCAAAATCCAGGACGTTCCAGCTCAACGATAAATCGGCTGAGAAAAGGTTCTTTTCAGCCGAGGTAAAGGGTTCGAGTAATTGCCTTCCTGTCAAGAGCGACTGTGCCACGCCGCCTGCGTAGTTACTTCTCCCGTCGAATCCCGCATTCGCCGCTAAGCGAGGCAGCATCGCATAGTGAGAGAGGTCGAGCTGAGTCTGCGCCAGCATTTTGTGCATCCATTCAACGCGCGCTTCCAGGTTGTATTTCAGCGCGCGCGCCATGGCTTCATAGAGATCCATGGGACCAGAGAGAGGCTCTTGATCCTTTGTGAGCACGGCCCGATCTTCTTTTGCTCGTGACTGTACTTCATCCGTCGTTAACGGGATCGGGGTGATGGCGCATCCGCTCAGGCCAACAAGGAGAACAAGCCCCATGACCAACAACGGCCAGCTCGTCGTGCGCCTTCCAACCTTTTCGTATGGAGTGATGCCTATGCTTCTGGTGGTCATGCGATAGAAACTCGGATTACGTGACATTGCGCGAGCAAGGAGAGTCCCCCTCCCTATGGAAAATGATGGTTCACTAGGCGAATGCCCTGTGATTCATTGATGATGCTGAGTGAGCTTACCCTTCTGCCACGCAATGTCATCCTTTTTCGGCATTTGCAGCGATGGCTTAATCCTCAATCTGGTGGGAGTCGATCGTTTTCGTATTGCTCGTTCTGCGAGGCCGCCCTTCTCCAACTACGTGCCGCGACGATACTGGATGCGGATCAGTTGATTCCGGGTGCTCACAACTTGGCAATCTTGTCTTTCGCTGAGTCGATAGGAGTACTTGCACTTGCTTCTCAGAGAAAACCACAGTTGTGTTATTTAGGACACAACTGCACGATTAGTTATATGATAATTTAATACATATAATCAAATACTTACACTGATGATTCAATGGCATACGAATTGCTCCCATCTTCGCTGCCTATTGGGTTTGATTGCGACTTCCGCTCAAACCGCGGAACACGAGGGAGGATATTAGGTGAGGAACCAACAAACGTTAGCAGCGGCGGTGACCTGCTCAGGGATCGGACTCCATTCCGGCCAGCCTGTGACAATGACACTGAGGCCCGCCCCACCTGATACCGGTGTCGTGTTTGTCAATAAGGGGGATGCTACTGCTTCCCTCTTGGCATCAATTGAACATTGCGTGCCTACTGAATTGTGTACGGCCATCAACGGCAATGGCTTTCAAGTCAGGACCATTGAACATGTGCTGTCGGCTTTGGCTGGCCTTGAGATCGATAACGTCTATATCGATGTCACGGGCAACGAAGTCCCCGTCATGGATGGAAGCGCAGCACCGTTTGTCCACTTGATCCAATCAGTTGGCGTGATTGCCCAAGAGCGGAGACAGCCGTTTCTGAAGATCACGGCTCCGATCGAGGTGTCCGATGGGTCACGGCATGTGCGGATCGAGCCATCCGCCACCTCTCGTATCACCTACACGATCCACTATGACCACCCGCTTATTAAGACTCAAACCTATGTGCACGATTGTTCCCCACAGTCGTTCGAGAAGCAGATCGCTGAGGCCAGGACCTTTGGGTTTCTCCATGAGGTCCAAGCCTTATGGGCCCGCGGGCTCGGCCAAGGGGGAACCTTAGATAACACCGTGGTGTTGTCGAAGGACGGCGTCATGAATCAATCCGGCTTGCGATTTCTGAATGAGTTTGTTCGTCACAAGATCCTCGATCTCATCGGTGACTTTTCTCTTCTCGGCATGTCCTTCATCGGCCATATTGTCGCAGAACGGTCCGGCCATGCGCTTCATACCAGGTTGGTCCGACAGATTCTTGAACAACCTGAAAAGTGGGTATTGTTTAACATGGAGCCTCTCGCAGAAGAGACACGCCCCGTCGCCCACATCGCCAGACGTCAGTCTTCATCGGTCGCACTTCAAGCATCCTGATTGCCCACTTGCTTGCCTAAAGGCGTGGAGAATCTGAGGGCATACCGTTTTATACGGTATGCTGGTTCACTCGCTTGCAAACGGATTGGTTTGGTGAGATCGCTGCAGAAAAACTACGCCGAGAGTGAGTAGCCTCACTCTCGGCGTGTGGTTCTCGGCGGGGATTACTTCTTCTTCTTCTTCGCTGCCTTCTTTGTTGCCAAGACTCTCACCTCCCTTCGCCATACATGTTTGAGTGAATTGCCATCGACACGTTTAGACAGCCTGTATCAACATGTCGTTCAATGCCTCAAAGGTATTAGGGCCAACCTTCCTGAAACGTTTGTCGCGCTTCAGCGAGGTCGCAATCGAGGTGAGTGGGGTTTTCCCCTTAATCTGTAACCCACCTTCGACTAACCGTTGCACAAGCTCTTTGGCGTGCATAGGCCGATTCGACTCTCGCAGGATCTCGTACGCCGCCTCAGGCACACTCTTCCCAACATACTTACTGCGGCCCAAGAGGATTTCCCGTGACTGGTCGGTTACATCCATAACCGGAAGCGGGCGGACGCCTTTTTGATCATCCGTGATCAGTTGATTGGAAAGACTCGCGAGTTTGGCTTTATCCGCCTCTACCCGGTACAGGGTTTCTGCAAGCTCGAGATACTTCTGAATCGTGGCGATTTCGTCATCCAACCGCCGACGTTTTTTCTGCAGCTCCTGGAATCGGTTCTTGTAGGCACTGATCCGCTGTTCAAGACCGACAAGTATGTCTGTTAACTCTTCCACATATCACCAGATGAAAGCATACTTGCTTTGTATCATTGCTTAGATGAACTGTCAAGTGCTGACAATTCATTCTTATATTGCTCTAGTATTCACGTGATATGCTCGCAAGTAATCATTGCGTGTTTTATAATCAGAAGCCTTGCCATGCAAGAGCATGATAATTATTATTAATAATTTCAATTATTTATGATTTCATCCGGGTTTCATTCGCGCCTTAGTCATCAATCCCGCTCATAATCGCCTCATGGCACCTCTCACACGTACCGGCATGCTATGATCCGGCATGGCTACCCCCACAGACCAGATCGATCTTGCCGTCCTACAGGAGACAGCCGTCAGCGCGGGACGGGCAGCAGGAAAACTACTACTGGAATATGCCCGGTCTGGTTTTCGTGTCCAACATAAGAATCCCATAAACTTAGTCACCGATGCCGACCATGCGGCGGAACAGCTGATTATCAGTCATATTCGAGCTCGGTTTCCGATGCACCGCTTTCTTGCTGAAGAACAAGGGCATGTCGAACAGTCACCTTCGCCGTATCGCTGGATCATTGATCCGCTCGACGGCACCACGAATTTCGCGCATGGTTATCCCGTCTATTGCGTCTCAATCGGGTTAGAGTACCGGGAACAATGCATCCTGGGTGTGGTCTTTGATCCATCACGAGACGAACTCTTCACCGCCACAGAGGGATCTGACGCCCAATTGAATGGCCAGCCCATCTCCGTGTCTGACACGAGAATCCTAGACGCCAGTCTCCTCGTCACCGGATTCGCCTATGACATCCGAGAAACTGCGCGAAACAATCTCGATCATTTTGCCAAGTTTGCACTCAAAGCCCAAGGCTTAAGACGAACGGGGTCTGCGGCACTGGACCTCTGTTACGTCGCAGCTGGACGCTTCGATGGATTCTGGGAAGTGCGCCTCAATCCATGGGATATGGCCGCCGGATCTGTCATCGTTCGGCAGGCCAAAGGGCGACTCACGGATTTTTCCGGGGCCGATCTGTCCATCTACGGACAAGAATTGGTGGCGAGCAACGGCCATATCCATCAGGCCATGCTCACGGTCTTGCATGAAGAACCGGCTCAGGCGACGCCTCCTCGATGAATGATCTTGCCGTAGTCCCCGACTCTATGCCGATCACTCGATAGCTAATCGACACGGAGATGCGGTATGCTGCCTGAAGTATTTGGAGGTTTCACATGGCACACACACCATCGCCACCAGGCCAAACAGATGGCACGTGTTCTGACAAATGCTCCAACGACCCGACGACGTGGGAAGTCGAGCTGCTCCGCGTCCTCGTCAGTAGAACTGGGAGTCAGGTCGAAGCCCAATGGGCGATCCACCCCCAACTGAAGCACAACCTACTACCGGACGAATGGAACGAAGTCACGGATCTCATGACCAAAGCCACCGACATTGTCGGCCACCGGTTTTCTGAAGTGCTTTCAAAAGCCGAGTCAGCCGCTTCCGGCCATGCCTGATCCGTCCCCCGGCACCCCTCATACTCCGCACCAGCGTGTAACCATCGTCAGCATCCACACAGGAGGCAGGTATGGACTCGTATTACCATTCGCATGATCTCGGCAAATTCGCCGATATGGGGAAGGGAAACAAGGACCTGTGGGACAGATTCATGGGATACTACAGTGCGGTGTTCGCGGAGGGCGCGCTGTCCGAACGGGAAAAAGCTTTGATCGCGTTGGCCGTGGCCCACACCGTTCAATGCCCCTACTGTATCGATGCCTACACGCAGGCATCGCTCGAAAAGGGATCGAACATCGAGGAGATGACGGAAGCGGTCCACGTCGCCTGCGCGATCCGTGGAGGAGCCTCGTTGGTACACGGCATCCAGATGCGAACCGTGGCGGAAAAGCTCTCGATGTAACCCTATCCGCTACAAGTACTGGTTCTCCGGGAGAGCCAGAGTGAAGTATTTGCCGCGTTCTTCGTAGAGAATTCGCTTGCTGGTGAGGTCACTCAATATCGGGGCCAACGCCGACTCACTGCCATCCATGTGTTCCGCCACAGCCGTGCGGATTTGCTCCATGCCCTTGGCCGCCTCGTTACAGAACTCGATGACCGAAGCAGCCAGACCGTCATACCGCTGCCGCGTGGCTGCTTGGGGGTTCCGCCCGTCGTACACCGTTACATAGCGTGGCGCCTTCGAGTAATACAGAAACGGGCGGTCGCTCGACTGGTGCATCCGTCTCCAACGTTCCACCGCATTGATCAAATCCAGATAGACCCGCGGGTCCACCGGCCATTGGCCGAGCTCGTATTCGAAGTCGTATGCGATCTTGTTCACATCCAGTTGCCGAGCATCGTACACATACTCATAGGCCATATCGGGACCGGTAATGCGCAGACCATAATCGTGCGGCCTCGTGAAATAGGGGCTGAACCGTTCCAACCAGAACCGACCGGCCGCCTCCGGCGGCTGTAAATGCACCAGCGATGAAATGAGATCGATCTGCCGCAGATAATCGTCGTTCGTTTCGCCAGGAAATCCCAGGAGGATGTTCCAAGACACGGCGACGCGATAGTAGGCGCTCCATTTAAGGCAGAGGATGTTTTGCATCGGCGTCACGCCCTTGTCCATCGCCTTCAACTGACTCAGGCTCAAGCTCTCCAGCCCTGGCTGCATGCACTTCACGCCGCCGGCAGCTAAGGTGCGTATTTGGCTTTTGCGCAGGTTGCTCTTGGTTTCAATGAACACGTCTAAGTCGCAATAGTCTGAGGCGAATTTTCCGAACAGCTCGTCCACGTACTTCATGTCGATGATGTTATCAACCAGACGAAACCGTGTCGTGTCATAACGCTGGGACAGATACGCCATTTCCTCGGTGGCTTGCTTGGGGGATTTGGACCGAAACGCCATGCTCTGCGCATTGAGCCCGCAAAACGTGCAATGATGTTTCTCCCCCCACCAACAGCCTCGCGACGCCTCGTACAACAAGATCCGATCGAGTCCCTGTGCGGATTGCCCTAATTCCGCGAGCAGATGGTAGTAGTCGTCGTAGTCGGGCGGCCCGGCTTTCGAGAAATCGGAGTAGAGTGTACGGTTCGGCGTGAACAGAATGTCGGAGCCCCGGCGTGCCGTCACGCCGGGTGGGAGTGCGCCGGTTTTGTCGCCAAGCACATAACGGACCAACCGTGGAAGGATCTCTTCGCCCTCCCCCACCACCACATGGTCGATAAAGGGGAAGGCGCGGAAATACTCCAGCCCCATCTCGCTGTCATAATTGGCCCCGCCGAACACAATCGTCACGTGTGGATACAGATCCTTGATCAGCTTGGCCATGGTAAGGCTGGCGACGTTCTGATCGAAGGTGGACGTGAACCCAACCAGTGCGTACCGACCCCAATCGACAGCGGTGAGCATGTGCGTGAGAAACTGCGGCGCAATGCGCGTCGCCAACTCTTCGAAATAGCCGATGGGCCGACCGCTTTGCTGCGCAATCTGTTCGAACACCGGCTTGAAGATACGCGGATACTCGGCTCGCTTCGGATTGTCCCGGAACAGCAAGAAGGAAAACAGCCACTCGCCGAAGAGCGCCCGTTTTTCGCAGATAATTTCGTGCAGCGGCACTCCGATGAGGTGGGCGAACCGAACGTTCAAATGGTGGCACTCGACCGGAATGCCTTGCGATTTGAGCAACGCCGAGAGTGTCCCGAGCTGGATCGAAGGATACTTCGAGTAGCTGAACGGCATGTTGACGAGCGCGACGCGTGCCTCGGCGCTCATCTGTCCCCTCCCATTTTCATGAAGAGCATCGGCCGGTCGATGATCAGCCTGCGGAAGCCCTGAAGGGTTCAAATTCCCTGTCGGCTTTCGCGGCAAGATAGAAGTCGCTTTCCGTGAGGCCGCTGATTTTATGAGTCCAGATCTCGACCTTGCACTTGCCCCACGCCAAATACAGGTCAGGATGGTGGCCTTCGGCTTCCGCGATCACGCTCACCTTGTTCACAAAGGCCAGGGCTTGGGCGAAGTCCTTGAAGGTGTAGAGGCGCTCCAGATGGCCCTGCGCATTCAACGACCATCCTCGGCCCAATTCCTGTAAGAGCGCTTGGGCACGATCAGCCGGCAGAGAAGGAACTCCGCCACGACAGGGAACGCATTTGTTGTCAGCCAAACCCATAACATGCCTCCTTCCTCTTACACAGCAGCATTATTCTAAAGGGCCGATCACGGAAGAAACAAGGCAGGGAACGGCTACTCGGATTCATCAGACATTCCGCCCGACTTTGCCAGATCATCCATCTTGATCCTGTTCGGATTGAATTTCTGCGTGGCCTGCGCCATCCGATCCAGCACCTCCTCGAACGACAGCGGAGCAGCCTCCTTGGACCGAAATCGAAGGGGATTTACGCGGGCCACAACGAAGCTCTTGAGATACGGACTGGTCAGGCCGTTCGCCTTCAGCGCCTCGACTTGCCGGACGATCGCGTCGTCCAACGCCAAGAGAGCGTTCGCCCGCTGCTGCCGAATAGGCATCGCGTCCTGGAACGGGAGCGCAAGGAACCCTTCCACCCGCTTCAACACCGGATGGTACGCCCCGCCGCTGAATCGAGGTCGCGCTTCATAACACAGACCCAACGTGATGAACGCCGGCTCTTCAAACTCCAGCGCATAGGTCTCTTCGTTCGTAGCATCGAGCCGCGCCAGTTCGCGGTACATGCGAACGACTTCCAGCGATTTTTCTCTCAGATTGTGGGCCTTTTCCGTATTGAGCGCGAGGATCTGATAGGCCGCGGCCACCTCCGGCATGACGATCGACACGATGCTCCTCGCGCCCAGGTTCTTCATCGCCGACAGACGGTGATTCCCATTCGGAGTCCAATACCGAGCTGCCCGATCCGGCTTCGGCAACCGGACGGCAATAATCGGGTCGAGAAACCGACCGACCTTGCCGACCACCGTTTCCAGTTTTCGCACATGGGTATCGGACAAGTTTCGTTGATAGGGCGTCGGCTCAACCAGCTCGATCGGCAATGCCGCCAACACCAACCAATGTCCGCCGTACGGCTCACGATAGACCGCAAGGACCTTGCCTCCGTCATCTTCGATCGCCCGATGGAGCTCCGCGACATCGCCCGTCGGCGCCGCCGCTTGTAACTCCGTCGGGGCTAATCCGATCGACGTCCCGGTCGGTTTTCTCCGTCGCTTGACTCCCTTGGGCAGCGACGTTTTTTTGGTGGTTTTTTCCGCCACAGAGGTATGGTAGGGCAGTCCTCCGACAAAAGAAAGTCCCGGTGTGAACGAACCAGGCCTGCGGGCATCAGAAACAAATTCAGTGCTCGAAGATTGAAGGAGAACATGAAACGCGATGCACCAGATAGTTGCAGGGCTTCAGATATGCCCCGGGCGGCCTTGCACACGGTGGGAGGCCGCCCGGGGGATGGCGCTTAGGGCGCCGACGTTCATCATCAATTGTCACGGCCCGTTCGACCCGTACGATGCCGGAGATACATGATTTCCAATCGGGGGAGACCTCGTCAATCCCAGGTGCCGGTGTTCCTCATGCTGTTGAGTGAACTCCACGCTTAGGCGACATTCGGGCTGGTTAGCCTCACGTGCCGAAACGGCACAGCCAGTGGAGCACCATCGAGCATGACCGACGAGAAACCCTCCCCTGCATCGGCGGGCCTGACGGACCAGGTGGCGTCGAATCTTCCATCTCAACCCTCCTTTCTGCATCAAGTCAACGAGAGACCTGGATAACAGCCGCGCGGTCTGTTCGATCTCTCGCTCTTCTAGATATGAGGGGCCGTAATTGTGTTCCTACGCCCATTAGACATAGGTGTCAACAGGTTCGTGGGACTTTTTCTGAACGCCATAAGGCATAACACATGCCAACCAACACCAAGTCCTCAAGCGGCGAATACCATCGCAGGGGTTGAGGGAAGAAGACACCGTAGCAGCCACAGTTAGGAAGGTCGAGCCCGCGAAGAAGGGTGATCACCAGCCCCGCAGCATACAGTCCGTACAGAGTCAGTGCGAGAAGGGCACCAGCCTGAATCCGCCATCCGGCGAGTACCCACACACCCAGCACCCATTCGAGACCGGTGAGGCCATATGCGATTGGCCAGAGCATATGATCGGGAAAGAGTTGGTAGGTGGCCAGTACCTCGACAAAACCCCGAAGATCCAGCGATTTCCCAAGGGCAGAAGCTAGACATACCACCCCAATGACGATGCGAGCGCCCATCTTACAAATGCGCTCAGTGTCCACTGCTTTAAACGATCTTCAACTTGGCGAAGTCGACACCCTCCGGAGCCGGAGGCGTTTTGAGCTTCATGCTTTTCAAGGCATCGACCATGCGATCTGCCACGATGAGATTGCGGTACCACTTTCGATTGGCCGGAACAACATACCAAGGCGCTCGCTCGGTGCTCGTGGCCGAAATCACGTCTCGGAAAGCCTTCTGATAGTCATCCCACAGATTGCGTTCCTCAAGATCGCCGGAATTCCATTTCCAGCGCTTTTCCGGATCGGCGATGCGGGCCTCCAATCGAAGTTTCTGCTCATCCTTCGAGATATAGAGAAAGAACTTGAGAACGGCAGTTCCGCTTTCGGTCAGAAGCTCCTCGAATTCTTTGATCTGCTCGAACCGCCGCTTCGTGACTTTGTCGGATACCCATCCATGCACACGCGTAATCAGAACGTCCTCATAGTGTGATCGGTTGAAGATACCGATATATCCTTTCGCGGGAACCTCCCGGTGAACGCGCCACAGAAAGTCGCGGGCCAGCTCATCTTTGGACGGGGCTTTAAAGGCCACAACCTTGCAGCCTTGGGGATTGATGCCTGACATCACGCTCTTGATGGTCCCATCCTTTCCGCTCGTATCCATACCCTGCAGCACAACGAGAAGAGCTCGTGTTGCGTTCGCATACAGACGCTCTTGAAGTCCGGCTAGCTCGGCAATGAGCGTGGCCGTTTCCGCCTTTGCCTGCTCTTTGCCTTGTTCGTTTTTCTTGTAGTCGCCGGTGTCATCTGGATCGTATTGCTTCAGCAACAGCTCCCTGCCCGGCTTCACTGAATATCGTTTCACGCTTCCCTCTTAGGACCTCGCAGGACAGGCTCCGCCACCGAGGTTTGCATATCACCTCTGGGCGTTCTCCATGCCGATGCGATTCGCCATCGCATGACGCACGCGTGGATTCCTACGGCTGCCTTGGAACATCCTGCGCGCAACGAAAGCCGACATTCGGGTCTTGCTCATTGGGATCGCCCTTCGTTCGAAAGGAGGATCGCAGTCGGTAGGGACTGTTGATATAGGAGCCGCCGCGTTGCACCTTGGCCGAGCCTTCTGCCGGCCCACGCGGGTTAATCGCAGGACTCCCGGCAAAATTCAAATAGTAGCCTTCGGCATACCAATCCATTACCCACTCGTACAGGTTGCCCGCCAAATCGTACGCACCATAGGGGCTTTGCCCCTTGTCACGATCGCCGATGACTGAGATGGTTTCCTCGCCGCCTTCTTTTAGTCCATAGACCGCATGAACCGGGGTCGGTAAATCGTTGCCCCATGGATAGACCCGTCCATCGGTTCCGCGTGCAGCCTTTTCCCACTCCGCTTCGGTTGGAAGCCGCTTGCCGGCCCATAAGCAATAGCCCATCGCGTCCATCCAACTGACCCAACGCACAGGCCGATCGGCATGCACCACGGGCGTGTCCTTGTCTGCAAAACCCCAAGGCGGCTCGCTATGAATCGCCTCAACGAACTTGGCAAACCGCCCGTTCGTCACTTCGAACTTATCGATGTAATAGGCATTCAGGACGACATGATGCACGGGGAATTCGTCGTCATCCCCTTTGTCGCTTCCCATCGTAAACTCACCGGCAGGCACCAGGACCATCGGCGCGCCATCCTTTCCCGCGATCTCGTGAGGGAACGGATCCGGATGGTGTGCTGCACTGCCGTTTCCCCCAGACTTGGGCTTCTCGGCCGATTTGGGCTCTCCGTCATGCGCGGGTGATTTATGTGGAACCGTGGGCGAATCGGACTTGGTCGTTCTTACCGACGGCGACGGCACAGGCCCTTGCCTGACCAGCCGGCTTTCCCGTGCCAGAGCGAAATACGGAAACAGCGACACAAGAAACGCGGCAATGAGGACAGTGAGAATGGTTAACCGAACATGCCTGTTCATTCCCGACCGCCTCCCCCTGAAAAGAACAACCAAACCGCCCTCGTCGGTCTTTCAAGGTACCGAAACCCGACGGACAAATCCAGTGTGTTCCCTCCAGAAACCGCGATGGCGAATTGTGCGAGCGAAGTTGCGCCATGAGGACATGCGGTGTAGCGTACACACCATGGCACCCCAGATCAGCTGGATGAATATCGACAGTGCGGTCGTCCTCGACCTCCTCAAGTCTCTCATCGTCCTGATCGCCCTCCTGATCACTCGGACCTTGGTCGTGCGATGGATCTCCAGAAACCCAACCCTCTCGATGGAGGCTAAGCGCCGATGGGTCGTCACAACCAGAAACTGGATCGTATTCGCGTTTCTCATCGGACTCGTCAGTATCTGGGCTCACGAACTGCAAGCGTTTGCCGTCTCGTTGGTGGCATTGGCGGCAGCGCTGGTCTTGGCAACCAAGGAACTCATTCTCTGTTGGAGCGGCGCGGCATTACGGGTTGGCGGAAAAGTCTACACGGTTGGGGACCGGGTGCAAATCGCCGGCCATCGCGGCGTGGTCCTGGATCACGACGTCTTCGCGACGAAACTCTTGGAAATCGGACCGGGTCAAACGGCGCACCTCTATACCGGCCGCGTCACCATCTTCCCGAATAGCCTGCTGTTCTCGCATCCCCTAATCAAAGAGAATCCTGACCAGGAGTATGGCTTATATACACTGATGGTTCCGATCAAAACCGACAGTAATTGGCAACACGCCGAACAGACATTGCTGAAAGCCGCCAAGGATGAATGCGCGCCCTTTATGGAAGAGGCGGCCCGCCAGATGAAATTGCTGGAACAAACCAATCTCCTCGAAGCGCCGTCGCCGGAACCGCGCATTACCATCCAACTATTGGAGCCGGCCAAGATGCAGCTGGTGTTGCGCTTCCCCGCCCCCGATCGCGGACGATCCCGCATCGAACAGGCGATCCTGCGCCGATTTCTTACCGAGGAAACTGCGTCTCTCTCCACCGGGCTAGACACGCACGAGCCCGAGAAATGACACGGGGCCCCCTCGATTGATTATCGAAGGAGCCCCGTCACTTGAACTGCGTGAACCCTCGCCGACTTACTTCGGGAAGGACTTGGGCGCGGACACGTGCTGCCAGCCTTCGCCGTTCAGCGTGTGGAGAAATTCCACCAGATCGCGCTTTTCCTGGTCCGTCAGGTCGAGCGGAATGATGAGATTATCCTGGTGAGGATTCTTGACACCACCCTTGTTGTAGAAATTCACGACTTCTTCAAGAGTTTTGAAGCGTCCATCATGCATATACGGCGCGCTTCGAGCGATCTCGCGCAAGGTCGGGGTCTTAAAGGCACCGATCTCTTCCGCATTGCCGGTTACCATGTAGCGGCCGAGATCGACCTTGTTGTCATCCCAGCCGATACCGAGATTATGAAACTTTTCGTCGGTGGAATTGAACCCAGAGTGGCACTTTGTGCAGCGTGCTTTTTCCCGGAATAGGATGAGACCCCTTTGCGCCGCTTCTGAAATTGCCCCTGCTTCACCTCCCTGATCGAACCGATCTGCCGGACTATTACCGGAGAGGACCGTGCGCTGGAAGCTGGCGATGGCCATGCCCACCCTCTCCGTTGTGATGTTATCATCGCCGAAGACTTGCTTGAAAAGTTTCCGGTAGCCTTGTATTTTCATCATCTTCGCGTTCATCACATCGTAGTTAGCAAAGCCGTGCTCGATCGGATTGGTGAACGGACCAACCGATTGCGCTTCCAATGTTGGAGCCCGGCCGTCCCAAAATTGAACGCTGCTGAACACCCTGTTGAAGGATGCCGGTGCACTGCGACCACCCTTCTGGCCTCGGATGCCAGTAGAGACCGGCTTGCCATCCGTAAACGCGAACTTCGCCATATGACAATTCGCACAGGCAATGGTGTTGTCTTGCGACAATCGCTTGTCGAAGAACAGCAGCCGGCCTAACTCGACCTTCTCTTTCGTCAAAGGATTGTCGGCTGGAATCACCACGGCAGACTCTTCGAGGCCGAAAGGGAGCTTGAGCTTATAATCTTCCCCTCTCGCCGCGCCGACCGAAAGCAGCGGCAGGGCCACCGCAAGACCCAGCCCCAGTATCCCGGTCCATCCCATCTTTCCGAGCCTCCTGTGTCGTCTCATTCCATCTCCTCCTTTCTCAAGGTAACAGTTCATCGTTCGTACTCTAGGCCGCAAGTCTAGGCGACAAGAATTCGCAAGTCAAATTGATACTTCACATCAAGACGATTTAGAATGGCTATCAACAAACGGATCACCTCACAATGACACTGACGGAACTGCGATACATCGTAGCCGTGGCGCAGGAGCGCCATTTCGGGCGTGCCGCCGACCGCTGCTGCATCTCGCAACCTGCCCTGAGCCTGGCGATTCGAAAACTCGAAGAAGAGTTGAGCGCCACGATTTTCGAGCGGCGGAAAAATCGGATTACCCTCACCCCTCTGGGAGAACAGATCGTCCACCAGGCGCAGCGAGTGTTGGAAGAGGCCGACCAGATCAAAATCCTGGCAGCTCAGGGGAAAGATCAACTGGCCGGACCCCTCCGCTTCGGCGTCATCGCGACTGTGGGACCGTATGTTCTGCCGGATCTGGTTCCGTTGTTGAACCAGCGCGCCCCGAAGATGCCGCTCGAATTGGAAGAGAATCTCACGCTGAATCTGGCC
>DASUMN010000241.1:0-8082 GCA_036277675.1 Nitrospira sp.
GCGACGGTTCGTCCGGCTTTGAGGAGTTTGGCGATATAACCGGTCGCGGCATGATAGGGGACGCCGCAAAGCGGAACGGGGTCCGGACTCTGTTTGTCGCGGGACGTGAGTGCGATGGACAGGAGCCGAGAGGCTTCCTGAGCGTCCTCATAGAACATCTCGTAGAAATCGCCGACACGGAAAAACAAGATCGCCTGCGGATATCCCCGCTTGATGTCCCGATACTGGCGCATGAGGGGGCTCGCGTCCGGACTAGTCATCGGCGAAACTCTGCGGTGATTCGGATGACGCGGGGGCGGCGGTTCGGTCGGTGACTTTCCCAAGCGACTGGCGGAGCCGTTCCAGGTCGCCATCGGCTTCCTGCAGCGCTTTCGTTTTGCGCCGCAGTTCAATGCGCCCGCGGATCCACGGAGGAAAGAGCAAAATGCCCGCAACCAATAGGCCCACGACAAAGCCGGCCATGATGGGCTTGTAGACAGGAGTTGACGCTTCGAGCAATCCGAAGAAGTAACGGAGCGTGACCTCTTGTTCCTGGTTTTGGAGAAAGAACGCCAGGGAGAGGAGCAGGAGAATGCCGACGAGAATCAACCGAATCATCGAGCCGGATCCTTTCTCCGGGCGGGGCGCGCCGGTTTCCGTGATACTGGTGCGCGGCTGACTCCCTGCCAGGCTCGTATGATCCGAGTCAAGAGCGTGGACGATCGGGGGCCTTGCGCCGTGACCAGTGCGCCCCTTGTCGTCAGGGTTCGGTGGGCCAACTGCACCTCCAGTCTGTCCGCAGGGAGCCATTCGGGAAATCGGTCGGCCCACTCGATGGCGACAACCGTCGAGCCGGCAAGGTAGCCGTCCAACCCGATCGATTCGGCCTCCGTGATGGTACGTAACCGATAGAGATCGATATGAACCAGGGGGACTCGGCCGTAATATTCATGGGCCAAGACGAAGGTGGGACTACTGACTGATTCCGGCGGCACGTCGAGGCCTGCGGCAATGCCTCGGACCAAGGCGGTCTTGCCGGCGCCGAGTGAACCGACCAACGCGAGTACCTCTCCACCGGTCAGCGTAGAGCCGATGACCTGTCCAAGGCGTTCGGTCTGGGAGCGGGATGAGAGGACCGACTCAAGGAGTTCGGCAGACGGACGGCATGACGCCTTCGACCGTCGTGCGACTTGAACGGGGCCGGAAGGTAGCTGACTAGGCCTGCTGGACGGTCTTGAGGGCATAGGGTATCTGCTCAATCACATCTCCGGCAATGAGTCCTGCTTGTCCCTTGTCAGCCCTGGCCAGGTCCCCGGCGCACCCATGCAGATAGGTGCCCGCGCAGGCCGCTTCCCAGGGCGCTAGTCCTTGCGCCAGCAGGCCGACGATCATCCCCGTCAAGACATCGCCTGTGCCGGCCGTGGCCATGCCGGGATTACCGGTGGGGCAGATGGCCGCGGCTCCATCCGGCCTGGCCACGACAGTCCTGGCGCCTTTCAGCACGACGAACGTTCCTCGTTCCCGTGCAAACCGAACAGCGGTCCCGATGCGATCCGCGTTGATGCTCTGGGGGGTGGCATTGGTTTCCAGCCGAGCCATTTCGCCGGGATGAGGCGTGAGGATCGGCGGGGTCTTGCACGCGGTCAACACAGAGGCGCGTCCGGCCAGTGCATTGAGCGCATCGGCATCCAGGACGGCCGGCCGATCGAGATCTTTCATCAGCGCTTGAACCAATTCGACCGTTTCCGGATGGGTGGATAATCCGGGGCCGATCGCCACGGCTGTTCGGGCGGCGATGAAGGTTTTCAATCGGTCGAGTGCCGATCGGGAAAAGGTCCGTGCCTTCGTGTCCGGCATCGGGATGGTCATGGCCTCCAACAGTTTTGATTCCAATACGTCGTTGACGCCGGCGGGGGCGGCGACGGTCACGAGACCGGCTCCGATGCGAAGCGCGGCCTTGGCGGCCATGGCTGCTGCGCCGGTCTTGCCGACGGAGCCCGCGATAATGCCGGCATGGCCGAACGTGCCTTTGTGGCTCGCGGGCCTGCGCGCCGGGAGCGCGGCGCGTACGGAGGCCGGCGTCATCAGGGTTGTGTGGCTTGTGACGGCCTCGACGTAGGCCGGAGGAATGCCGATATCAACAAGGTTGATCGATCCGGCAAGATCGATCCCATGATACTGATAGAGCCCCAATTTCGGGAGCCCGAACGTCACGGTCAGTGAGGCTCGGACGGCTCGACCGAGAATGGCACCGGTATCGGCATGGAGACCCGATGGAAGATCGGCGGCCACGACCAGGCGTCCCGCCTCATTGATACTGTCGATCGCGTCGGCGTAACGCCCAGTGACATCGGAGGAGAGGCCGGTTCCTAACAGCGCATCGATGATGAGGTCGCTCTCACGGAGCAGCGGGGACATGTGGCTTTTGGAGGCATAGAGGTGCACGGCCGACTTGCCCGCCGTGCGGACGAATTGCCGGTACATCACGGCGGCGTCACGGCTTAATTCGGAGGCGGGCGACATCATGAAGACCTGGACCCGTGCCCGGCGTCGGTGGAGTAACCGGGCCGCGACAAACCCATCGCCGCCGTTGTTGCCCTTCCCGCAGAGGATCATCACATGCTTTCCCTGTGCGGAACCGAAGGCCTGTTCAAGACAGGCCACAAGGCCGGAGCCGGCCCGTTCCATCAGCACTTTTGCCGGGATGCGGGCTTCGCCGATCGTGCGGCGATCCAGCTCCTGCATCTGCGTGCCGGTGATGATTTTCGTCATGGTGAACCGAGGATGGTGAACAGGCGGACTCAGTGGCCGGCAGCGTTAACCGAGCAAGGCTTTCATTTCTTTCACGGCTTGCTCGAGGCCGACCAGCACGGCCCGCGCAATGATGCTATGCCCGATGTTGTATTCGACGATTTCAGGAATATGCGTCAGGCGTTTCACATTGCGGTAATTCAACCCGTGGCCCGCATTGACGCCGATCCCCAACTTGTACGCGAACTTCGCCGCCTGGGTGATGGCCTCGAATTCGGCATCGGCCTCTTTGGAGCGGCTCGCATTCGCATAGCGGCCGGTGTGCAGTTCGACGAAATCCGCGGACACTTTGTGCGCGGCCTTGATCTGATTGAGATCCGGTTCGACGAAGAGGCTGACGGGAATCCCGCCGTTGTGCAGCAACGTAATGATGCCCTCGATACGATCGCGTTGGCCGGCAACGTCCAGCCCGCCCTCCGTGGTGAGTTCCTGCCGTTTCTCCGGGACCAGCGTGACGAGATCCGGTTTCACCGTGAGTGCGATCTTCGCCATGGCGTCGTCCGCGGCCATTTCCAGGTCGAGTTTGGTGCGGAGAATTTCACGCAAGAGCCGGAGGTCCCGGTCTTGGATGTGCCGGCGGTCTTCGCGCAGATGAACGACCAGTCCATCTGCCCCGGCCAGTTCGACGAGGATGGCCGCTGCGAGGGGATCCGGGTCGTTCCCTCCCCGTGCCTGCCGCAACGTCGCGACATGATCGATATTGACGCCAAGCCGGGCCACTGATTCTCCCTTCAGCTCTCGATGGGTGCCGGGGAAAGCAGGACAACGAAATGATGTGGAATTGGGATCTATTAGTAACAGAAAGCCGTGAGGGGGAGCAAGGTCGAACTCGTCAGGTCGTGAGCCGAATAGGAGCGAAGGCGCCTGAGAGCAAGGATTCAGAACCCCACAGAATCACAAGGTAAATTGACTCGGTCAGGGCCCTCCATTACAATAGGCCCATCTCGATGGTCCCTGGAGAGCTGCGATCAGGACAGGGGACCGAGAACCGAGAACAACGTTTCGCGTCTATCAAACAAGCCAGGGAACGGTCATGGGGCTGGGCGACGGGTTTTATCGAATCAAACGACTCCCTCCGTATGTCTTCGCGCAGGTGCAAGCGCTCAAGCTCGAAGCTCGGCAACGTGGTGAGGACATCATCGATTTCGGCATGGGGAATCCCGACCAGCCGACGCCGTCCCATATCGTCGACAAGATGATCGAAGCGGCCCGCAAGGGGAAGAATCATCGCTACTCCGCGTCGCGCGGAATTACCAAGCTGCGCCATGCGATCTGCGGATGGTACAAACGCAACTACGATGTCGATTTGGACCCGGAAACGGAAGCGATCGTGACGATCGGATCGAAAGAGGGCCTGGCGCACCTGGCCTTGGCCATGATCGGTCCCGGCGACGTAGTGTTGACGCCGACCCCGACCTATCCGATCCATATGTACAGTTTCATCATCGCGGGCGGCGAGGTCCGTGGGATCGAGCTGCGCCAGGACAGCGATTTTTTTGAAGATCTCACACGAGTCTACCGCCAGACGTTTCCGCGGCCGAAGATCCTTGTCATCAATTTTCCGCACAATCCGACGACGGCCGTTGTGGATCTGGGGTTCTTCAAAAAGATCGTCGCCTTTGCCAAGGAACACAACGTCATCGTGATTCACGATCTGGCCTATGCCGACCTGGTGTTCGACGGCTACAAGGCGCCGAGCTTTCTTCAAGTTCCTGGCGCAAAGGACATCGGCGTGGAGTTCTACACCCTCTCCAAGGCCTACAACATGCCGGGATGGCGTGTGGGGTTCTGTGTGGGCAACCGCGAGGTGGTGGGGGCACTGGCGAAGATCAAGAGCTATCTCGACTATGGGATCTTCCAACCAGTCCAGATCGCCAGCGTGATTGCGCTAAACGGGCCACAGGACTGTGTCAAGGAGACGGTCTTGCGCTATCAGAAACGGCGTGATGTGCTGGTCGGCGGGCTGAACCGCATCGGGTGGAACGTGGCCAAACCGCTGGCCACGATGTTTGTGTGGGCCCGCATCCCATTGCCCTATCGCCACATGGGTTCGCTGGAATTTTCAAAGCTGCTGCTCAAGGAAGCGAAAGTCGCGGTGTCGCCGGGGATCGGTTTCGGCGAAGGCGGCGATGAATATGTGCGCTTCGGGTTGGTGGAGAACGAACATCGCACCCGCCAGGCCGTCAGGGGCATCCGGAAAGCGCTGAAGCTCGACGGAGCCGAAGAATGAAATCACGTATCGGAGTCGGCATTATCGGGTTCGGCACGGTGGGCGCCGGAACGGCGAAAGTGCTGCTCGACAATGCCGCGCTCATTCGCCGCCGTGTCGGGGTGCCGATCGAATTGGTCCGCATCGCGGACCTCGACATCACACGAGACCGCGGCCTGTCACTTCCTCCCGGTGTGTTGACGACCGACGCGAAGCAGGTGCTCAACGATCCCGCCGTCGATATCGTCATTGAGTTGATCGGCGGCTATGACACCGCCAAGCGGGTTATCCTGGAGGCGATCGCCGCCGGTAAACACGTGGTCACGGCCAACAAGGCTCTATTAGCGCTTCATGGAGAGGAGATTTTCGAGGCCGCGTCGCGCAAGGGCGTGGATGTGGGATTCGAGGCCAGCGTGGGCGGGGGTATCCCCGTCATTCGGGCGCTGACGGAAGGGCTGGCGGGCAATACGCTCCAATCCATTTACGGCATTATCAACGGCACATCGAATTATATTCTGTCGCGGATGACGCATGACGGCCACGGGTTCGAAGCTGTGCTCAAAGACGCGCAGCAAGCCGGGTATGCCGAGGCGGACCCCACCTTCGATGTGGGGGGCATTGATTCGGCGCACAAACTTGCGATTCTGGTGAGCCTTGCCTACGGCACGCCCGTCAATTTCAAAGAGATCTACACGGAAGGGATCACCCACATCACGCCGACCGACATCGCCTATGCGAAAGAGTTCGGGTTTACCATCAAGTTGTTGGGGATTGCCAAGTTTGTGGACGGCGAGGTGGAAGCCCGCGTGCATCCCACGATGCTGCCCTCGCACTCCCCTATCGCGCAGGTTGAGGGCGTCTACAATGCGATCCAACTGGTTGGCGATGCGGTCGGGGACGTGGTGCTCTATGGGCGAGGGGCCGGCTCGCTGCCGACCGGAAGTGCCGTGGTGAGTGACGTGATTGCCATCGGACGGAATCTCCTCAAGGGCGCGATCGGACGAGTGCCTCCCGCGTCGTTCCAACAGGACCAGCGGCGGCCGCTGCGTATGAAACCGATGGAGGAGATCAGTTCGCTCTACTATTTGCGGTTCATGGTGGTGGACCGTCCCGGGGTGCTGGCGCAGATCGCCGGAGAACTCGGCCGCTGCGGAATCAGTATCTCGTCGATGCTGCAGCAGGGACGACGGGAAGGGCAAACCGTGCCGGTGGTCATCAAGACGCATATGGCCCGAGAGCGAAACGTGCAGACCGCGCTTCGCGAGATCAACCGCAAACCCTTTGTGTCCGAACCAGCGACCCTGATTCGGGTGGAAGGCAAAGATGAGTGACAGGCGAGTGATCGGATGAATCGCTGGCGCGGCATCATCGAGGAGTATCGCAAGTTTCTTCCGGTGTCGGAGAAGACACCGGTCATCAGCCTGGCGGAGGGCAACACGCCGCTGATTCGCGCCGCGCGGCTGGCCAAGGCAATCGCGCCGGGCATCGATCTGTATCTCAAGTTCGAGGGGATGAATCCTACCGGTTCCTTCAAAGATCGCGGCATGACGATGGCCATGTCGAAAGCGGCGGAGAACGGCGCGCGCGCGGTGATGTGCGCCTCCACCGGCAATACGTCCGCGTCGGCGGCCGCCTATGGGGCCCGCGCGGGGCTGGCCGTCTACGTCTTGATCCCGGCCGGGAAAATCGCGATGGGGAAACTTTCCCAAGCGATGATGCACCAGGCGACGGTGATTCAAATCGAAGGGAATTTTGATCAAGCCTTGACGCTGGTCAAGGATCTCTCGGCCGCCTATCACATCGAGTTGGTGAATTCCTTGAATCCCTTCCGCATCGAGGGGCAGAAGACCGCCGCGTTCGAGGTGTGCGATCAGCTCGGTGAGGCTCCGAACCTCCATGTGCTGCCGGTCGGCAACGCCGGGAACATTACCGCCTACTGGAAGGGCTACTGCGAATATCGCCAGGCCAATCAAATCGCCAAGCTCCCCCGCATGATGGGATTTCAGGCGGCAGGGGCGGCTCCGATCGTACTGGGCCGGGTCGTCGAGCAGCCGCACACCGTGGCCACGGCGATTCGGATCGGCAATCCGGCCAGCTGGTCCTCGGCTGTGACCGCGGTCCAAGAATCTTCCGGCGCCATCGACATGGTGACGGATGAAGAAATTCTTCAAGCCTACGCGGCCGTGGCGGCGGCGGAAGGCGTGTTTTGCGAGCCGGCGTCCGCCGCATCGGTCGCGGGCGTGGCGAAATTGCACCGGGCGGGCGCGCTGCGGGAAGGCGACACAGTGGTGTGCACGTTGACCGGGCACGGCCTGAAAGACGCCGATACCGCCATCGGTGTGTCGAAACCTCCCTTAACCGTCAAGGCGACGCGCGAGGATGTCGCCCGGCTGTTGCAGATATGAGCGTGGTGCAGTCCAGATGAAATATGTGATCGTGCATGCCGGTGGAATGGCCGACCAACCCCGGCAAGAACTCGGCGGGCGCACTCCGCTCCAGGCCTCCGTCACTCCTCATCTCGACCATCTGGCGCAGGCCGGAGAACTCGGCCAGCTCGTGATTCCCTCCGACCGTGTGGTGCATGGCAGCGGATTGAGCGGCACGGCCATCCTCGGATACGACCCGAAGAAATACTATCAAGGTCCCGGCCCACTTGAAGCGGCCAGCTTGGGCGTGTCCGTGACGGAGCATGATGTGGTGTATCGCTGCACGATGGTGACATTGAAACCAGAAGGTGGAAAGCCCGGCGGCGATATCAAGAAATTGGGCCCGCATGTCGTCATGGACGATGCGACAGGGGGCTTGATCGAAACCGAAGACGCGCGAGAATTGATCGAAGCGATCAATGAACAGCTTGGATCCGAGACCATCCAATTTTATCCCGGAGCGGGCCATCGTCATCTCATGGTGTGGGTGAACGGAAAACCAAGAGCCCTCTGCGCCGATCCGCGGACAGTGCTCGGCCGGCCCATCACGGAGGCGTTGCCCAAGGGGGACGGGGCGGATATCCTTCGAAAGCTCATGGATGCCTCGCATCTGATCCTGCGCAATCATCCCATCAATGATGAGCGCATGGCGGCGGG